>CAZSOM010000030.1:0-11412 GCA_964608295.1 uncultured Candidatus Cloacimonadota bacterium | reverse complement strand
GGAAACCAAAAATGGTCAATTCTTGCGGTTGGACTATTTTTCATTTTAGGAGCTTCTATTTTACAAACAGTTAATGAAGAAAAAGGAAAATTGACTGCATTAAATTGGCAAGAAGAGATTGATTGATTGAAAATTGTTTACAAAAAATATTAAGATAAAATTTTTGAAGTAGTTTTAAGAAGTCATAGGAGGTCGTATGCAAAGAACAATGCTTCTATCAAAGATACATCGCGCAAATATCACAATGCGTGATCTAAACTATGTTGGCAGTATCACAATTGATAAAATATTTTTAGATAAAACAGGTATATTACCAGGTGAGAAAGTGGAAATTTATAATATAAGTAATGGGAATAGATTTGCTACCTATGTTTTAGAAGGAGAGTCCGGTTCCGGTATCATTGGTATTAATGGAGCAGCTGCTCGTTTGGTGAGTGTTAACGATAAGGTAATCATAGTTAACTATGGTTTACTTGATGAGGAAGAGCTAAAAAAATATTCTCAAAAAATACTTGTTATTGATGACAATCAGAACAAAAAATATCATCTAATATAATGAAACCACGAATTGTTGAATCTGTAGATGAAATGTCTGCTATTCGTCGAAAAATGCAAGGAGTAATCGGCTTTGTTCCAACCATGGGATTTTTACATGAAGGACATCTTAGCCTTGTGAGAGAAGCAAAGAAAAAAACTGATATTGTTATCGTAAGCATTTTTGTAAATCCAACTCAATTTGGTGTGAATGAAGACTTGAGTGAGTATCCAAGAAATATTGAGAGAGATATTAAATTACTTTCAAATCTTGAAGTTGATTATCTCTTCCTTCCGACAAATGAGCAAATGTATCCTGAAGATTATAAAACCTGGATTAACGTTGAGGAAATTACTCAAGTATTATGCGGGAGGTCTCGTCCTATTCATTTTAAGGGAGTTACAACTATCGTTACGAAAATGATGAATATAGTTGTTCCTGATATGATGTTCATGGGAGAGAAAGATTTCCAACAGTTGGTAGTATTAAAACAAATGACTAAAGATTTGAACTATCGGACAAAAGTTGTAGGGTGCCCTATCGTCCGGGAAAAGGATGGTCTTGCTCTGAGTTCAAGAAATAAGTACTTGACTAAAGTTGGAAGAAGAAATGCACTGTGTCTTCAAAAATCACTCCTGTTAGCTCAAAAGTTATTTAATGAGAAGATAATCTCTTCAGAAAAGATAATCTCTCAGATATCGAATTTGATAGGGAAAAGCGAAGGTATAGTTGATTACATTGAAGTAATTAATCCCCAAACTCTAGAGCATATTTCGCAATTAACTAAAGGTTGCAGGATCGCACTGGCAGTTATAATAGAAAATACAAGATTAATTGATAATATAGAAATAGTTTAAATTCCAATCAGGTAAACAAATGGAAAGAGTTAATATTCTCATTGTAGGTGCGGGAGTAATTGGATTAGCTGTTGCTAGAAGTATATCTGAAGAGTTTGAAGATGTGGTTCTGGTTGAAAAAGAAAAAACATTCGGAAGACATACCAGTAGCAGGAACAGCGAAATTATACATTCTGGGATTTATTACCCCGCAGACTCATTTAAAGCTCAGTTATGTGTAAAAGGAAACCAAAAATTATACAAATACGCAGAAGAAAATAACATACCTTTTCGTAATTGTGGAAAACTTGTAGTGGCAAATAGTGATGATGAGCTTTCTATTCTGAAAGAATTAAAAATTAAAGGTGAAGCAAATGGTGTTTCAGGATTACAAATAATAGATGAAGACAGGTGCAAAAATATTGAACCTCAAATAGTTGCAAAATATGCATTAGAAGTACCTTCAACCGGAATTATTGATTCTCACAAACTGATGCAGAGATTAGAGATAGAGGCAAAACATAATGATGTATTTATTCTTTATGATATGGAAGTAAATTCAATTAAAGCTGTGGAAAAAGGTTATCTAGTTAATTTCTCTAACGGTGAGGTTTTTGAAGCAAAAACACTCATAAATTGTGCAGGTTTATATTCCGATAAAATAGCAGAAATGGTTGGGGTCAATATTGAGCGAGATAACTTGAGAATACACTGGTGTAAAGGGGAATATTACAAATCTTCAAAGATCAAGAATATCAATCACCTCGTTTATCCAGTTCCTGATCCTAAAGGAGTTTTTCTAGGTATTCATCTCACAATAAATTTGCAAGGTGAAGTAAGATTTGGACCAAATGCCTATTATGTTGATGAATTGAATTACAATATGGATGAAAGGTATAAACCGGAATTCCTGAAAGCTATTCAAAAATATGTTAAACTTGAACGAAATGATCTGCATCTTGACGATTGTGGGATACGTGCAAAACTACAGAAAAAAGATGGTGAATTTAGAGATTTCTACATTAAAGAAGAATCTGAGAAAGGTTTTTCTAACTTTATAAATTGTATAGGAATAGAGTCACCTGGATTAACGTGCTGTTTAGTAATAGCGGAAGAAGTAAAAAAACTAATTAACTCTTAGCTAATTCAAAAAAATATTTAAGAATATATTCATAAATATAATTTCGAATTGTTTTAAAAGACTGATTATGAAAAAGGAGTTATTATGCAATTTACTGAAGAATTTTTATATCATATCTGGGATGCTAATCATTTAAATCTGCATTTGACTACAGTATCCGGTAAAAATCTTGTTATCAAATTTTCCGGACGCTGGAATACTGATTCAGGTCCTGATTTCAAAGATGCGATTTTAGAAATAAATGGGCAAATTCAAAAAGGTGACATCGAGATAGACCTAACTTCATATCATTGGAAATCACACTCACATAACGAGAATCCTGAATTTAATAATGTGCTTCTACACCTTGTCTATGAAGATAACGGCAAATTTCCTTATACAATAAATGAAGAAGGAGAAAAGATAGAGATCCTGGAGATAAAAGATCAATTAGCTGATGATATTACTAAATTAATAAAGCATTATAGTTCTGAACCTTTTATTGAGAAAGATAAAACATGTTTACTTTTCAATAACATGAATTTAACCGAAACAGAGAAATTTCTTAAAAAAATGGGGAAGATGCGTTTTGAGAAGAAGATCAAAAGGTTCAGCGCTGAGCACTTCTTCAGTGATTTTGATCAACTATCATACATGGGTTTCATGGAAGCATTAGGATATAGTAAGAATAAATATCAAATGCTGCAAATTGCTTTAAATGTTCCCTATAAAGATCTTAAAAAATTTTACAAGAAAGGTATGACAAAGCATGAATTTCTTGCGATCTTACTCCGTACTTCTAATCTAATAGAGCATCTACCTTTATTGATCTCATCAGACCAAAAGAATAAGTGGCAGAAGCTCTTCCAACAACAAACATTCACAAAGGAAGCAACTGATATTAATTGGAAACTATTCAGAATCAGACCTGTCAATCATCCGGTAATAAGAATTTTACAAGTTGTGGATCTGCTGTACATTAGTTTAGAAACTTCCTTCTTCCATCAAATCTTGAAATTATTCTCTTTTCCAACTGATAATTATAAACCGAGTGAGTTTAAAAAGAAATTTTATGAGTATTTCCAAGCGGAAAATAGTTACATCCCTCAAAGGTATAAACTTGGTAAAACACGGCTTGATACAATACTCATTAATATAATACTTCCGCTTACAATTTTATATGCTCGAGAAAAGCAGTATAAACATTTAGAAGAAATTGTTAAAATAATCTATCAAAGTTATCCTGGTTTACCAGCTAATTATTTAACACAATATATGGCAAAATTCTTAAATGATGAACAGAATAAATTACTCAGAAAAAAAGCAATTTACCAGCAAGGTTTATTGAAGGTTTATTACGACAATTGTCAGCATCATTATTGTGAAGCATGTAAAGCTAATCAGAGCGATTCCACTGATTAATAATAAAACAAACTGAAATTGATATTTACATCTGTAAAAATATTAGCCTTATTATTTCTTATTCTCTACGTATTTAACCATCTTTTGAAAATATAATCTTTGGGAATATTCACCGATCATTGATTCAGGTGTATTAGCAAACTGAATATTTCCATGAGGAGTATATTCCTTTTTAATCAACATATTTACTTTCTCTTCCAGTTCTTTCAAACTTTCACTGTAAGCTATTCGATAACTGATTATCTTATTCATATTTTCCTCTAAGAATATGCTTCTTTATCGAAAAAATATCCTGACAAATAATCTCTCACCAGGAGTTAAATTATTTGAAGCATCTTCAATATTAATTAAACTTATTTCTATTTTAGTATAAGAACTAGCTGTTTCAAATTTTGTTGATAACGTATTTACACGATCCATAATTGGGGATACAGAATCAACTATACCATTTATCTTTTTACCGTTTGTACAATACACCAGAACTTGCATCCCTTTTTTTATCTTCTGTCGACTGAAAGAATTACCAAAAGCGACGATTCCTATTTCATCTACATATGAAAGTTCTAGTATCTGATCACCTTCATTAACATTCTCACCAGGGTTCAGATTCAATTTGGTAATGTACCCAGAAAAAGGTGAATAAACTTTAAAAAATGAGATTTCGTCTTCCAACTCGATTATCTCACTATTTATTTTAGTAAGTTCGAAAATATACTCATCAGCTATTAATGATACATTATCTTTATAAAGAGCTTTTTGTTGCTTATAAAGATCAATCTTACTTTCATTGCTTGTAATCTCTTTATTGAGCAAAAGAAGTTCATTCTGCAGATTTTGATATGAGTTATTAATTTCCATAAACTTTGATGTACTTTCTTCAAATTCTAATGAGCTGATCTTGTTTTGATTATAAAGCTCTTTGTATGCTTCATAACTTGTTTTAGCAGAGTTAAATTTATTAGAATATATATCTAATTGGTTCGAATTTTTTTCCTTTTCCAAGTTTAATCCAACCTGCTTTTCTTCCTCAATCAGTATGCTATTCTCTATATCAATCAATTTGATCTTGAGATGGTCACCTATTGATGAAGATTTGATAATTTCTTCATATTTTGATTTCTCGTTCTTCAGATTATTCAATCTGTTTTGTATTTGAGGATTTTCCATTTCAAATAAGAGTTGCCCTTGTTGAACAGATTCATTTAAAACAACTTTGTAATTAACAGCTATCCCAGAAGTTACTGAGGATATTGCTAGTTGTTCAGTCTTTACTTGAGCCGGTAATTTTTGTGATCTTGTCTCAAGAATTAGTGAAAACGCTATAATTATTGCAATTAGAATAATTGAAACAATCACAATGTTCTTGGGAGTAATTTTTTTTTTAATATCTACGGTATCAAATTCCATATTAATCTCTTATAAAATAATTTATCAAAAATATATCTCTAAATAATTCCATTTCTGATAGTTTTAATTTCAATTCATTTTTTTTATTTTTTATAAATTCTTTTTTCAAAGTAATTTCAGGTGTGTTACCGAGTGTGGTCGGATGTGATCTATATTTTTCGTCAATTAGTTCATACTGTTTTGAATATAGTTGTGATAATCTTTTGGAAGCGTTATAACTGTTTTTTGATCTAATAAAAGAATTCAATCGTATTATTTCTAACTGATTATAAGACGACTCAATTTCTAATTGGATTATTTGAGCTTCACGTTCTAAGGCTTTTAATAAGTTGTATTTACCCTTAACATTTCCAAAAACATTAAAAGGTAACGACAATTCAACTTCAAATTCCGGATATTGTTCTGTGAAATCTCTCTCTCTTAAATATTCTGCTAAAGAATTTTCTACAATTTTCCAATTTTGCAAAGTTGTTCTTTCATTATATGAAACTGACGTATTGATCTCTGGTAAATAGCAATAAAAATGATTCATTTTAATAGCTGATAAAACTTTCCCAATTTTCTCTTTATATGTTTGTTTATATTGTTCACTTTGTTCAATATATTTGATTGTATCAATTTCTAAAGGAGTTGTAAGTATATATTGTTCAAATGATTTTAGGAATGAACTTGTGTGTGAAGTTAGCTGAAAACGATGTTCCTCAATGATTTCTTTCCAACTTGATAATGAATTTTCTAATACCTCGATATTTTCAAGATTATTGATCAGATCTGTTACTGTGATAACATTTTTGGCATATAACTCTTCGAGAATTTGATTCTCTCTGTGTAATATTCCGATTTCCATATTTATTAACTCAATTTGTTTCTGAGCTTCAAATAATTTTATATTGTTATCAATAATATTGCTCAATGTTTCAATTCTAAATAGATTCAACTCCTGCTGACTCTCGATAATATCGAGTCTATTGTTTATAAGCTCATATGCTTTATCCATATCTTTTCTAAAAAAACATCTGTTAAGTTCAATACTACATCTAGTGTCTTCTTCTTCAATGTCTGAGTATTCAGTTTCTGTAAGATCAATCTGATCACGGATTATATCATTTGAGTGCTGACGATATGTTAGATTAATATCAAACCAATTAACAGATTTTTCGATCGTGTTATTCGCGATAAGTAACTTCAAGCGGTTTTCTTTTTTTTGGTATTTTATGTCTTCAAGAAGAACATTATCCATTATCTTTTTGAAGTTTGTTCCTAAAGAAAATAACAATGAGAAATTAAATAAAAGAAGTAATGTTAATTTACTTTTAGTATTCATTGGTTTTAAAACTCTTCATTCGAATCTTCGGAAAGTCGATGAGCTTTTTTATCTGCTTTTTCCTTTTTTACTAAAAGATAAATAATTCCAAGAACAAAACACACAAACAATGTTCCAATTATTGCTGTATAGTATTGACTTAAGCCGCAAGCCATTCCTAATATGATAGCAATAAAAACTTTAATCGTATTCATTGGATCGTGCAGCACTGTTCTAAATCTTATGAGACTAAGAGCACCAGCCAAACCGAATGCTCTGACTAAATTATCCGCAACAACAATCCAGATCAACGCACCGCCAACTGTAAGTAAAAGAATAGTATATTGCATACTCTTCATCTCTCTCTTTAGTTGTTTATCCTTTTTGGCACCGGTATATGTAATTCTATAAACAGATGAATAAATCCAGCCAAGGATTAATGCAAGAGAGAGATTTAAGAAAATATTTATTGGTGATTGGGCAATACTTGTTGATGAACTCTCCTTAATTATTTGAAATAATTCAGCCATTTAATCCTCTTTTTTTTTCTTAATTTTCATAGGTTTTTTTAGATTTAGAGATTGTTCAATTAGCTTCAAAGAATTGTAGATCTGTTCTCCCATAATTTTGGTTTCTGCAAAGTTTGTATAAAAATTATACATTCCTCTATCAGGAAAAAATATAGAGTTAATTCCAGTAGCGTATTTAGAGAATCTTCTTTGTGGTAAAAGAGCTAATTTATTTTCTTCAGCTTTATACCATTTTGGAACTTTACCACTAATTTTTGATTCTAAAACAATTGCTTTTAATTTCTTTTGTTTTGATCTTTTTTGATACGATCTATGAGTGATGTCCCTATCAACAGTTATTCTTATATTTTTATTTTTACTTTGGAAAGCTACACGTTCATACGAAGTTATTAAAGTTGGTTTTAAATCATTACTTTTAATTAGCTCCTGAGCTAAAATGAATATCTTTTTCAAATCCTTAAAACCTTTATTAAGTTGAGATACTTTTTCAAAAATATCTTCACCAGAAATGAAAGGAGTAAATAATTCTGTTGTTAGCTTAAATCTCTTTTTGTAAGAAATAGATTTCTGTTTAATTTTCATTTCAGCCCAAAGTTCATTTTCATTAAATACGCCATTACGTCCATATCGGCGAAAACGGATTTTAAAACGAAATTTTCTTCTTGAAAGATATTCCCTGAAAATGGTGAAGTTGCTATCTTCCATATAAATTGTTTCGATTTGTAAAATGGGAATTTCGGAGTGAAATGAATCGAATGGAATGTGTTTTTCAAGCTCTTCTATGATCTCTTCAAACGAGTGTTCAAGAACAATAAATTTTTTCTCACTTCTACGAAAAGATGTATCTTCTTTCATTTTCCCCCATCCATACATATTATTTAAACGCAACTACAATTGACTATAGCATTTTATTGTCAATTAAAATGCTTTATTTAAGCACAAAAAAAAATTCAAATAAATTACTTGTCAGTTATTCTACTATTTATAGTTTTCGAATAGAAATAAAAGTTTGTGAGTAATGGAGTGATTTACGAAATAAACTGAGAAATTAAGAGCGGGGTATTAATGTTGGGTATGAAAAGATTTTTTTTATTCATTAATCTTATTTTCGGATTGTGTGTGTTGCATATTAAACTTAATTCTGATATTTCTGATATTGTTTTTAATGATAATCAAGTACAGGAATTCCATCTAACTTTTAGCCAGGGTGATTTTTGGGAGCAAATGCTTGAGAATTATGAAAATGGATTAAACGAATATATCCCAGCAACATTTGGATATTATGGTGAGATATATGACAGTGTAGGAGTAAGGTTTAAGGGAAATGCATCTATGGCTGCTTATCCTTCAGTAAAAAAACCGTTTAAAATTAAATTTAATGAATATAGAGAAGATCAAGAGTTTTACTCCTTAACAAAATTAAGCTTAAGTAATGAATATAGAGATCCCAGTCTTTTACGTGAGAAAATAATGTATGAAGTTATTAATGATTATATCCCAAGTTCGAGAACTAACTTTATTAAATTATTTATTAATGGGCAGTACTGGGGTTTATATACAAATATAGAACAGGTTGATCAAATTTTCGTTGAGAGAAATTTTGGTTTAGATGAAAGTGGTAATTTATTTAAAGGAGATCCTTATGGCACTCTAGAGTGGTTGGGACCTGAGCCAGAGCAATATTTTCCATTTTATGAACTTAAAACAAATGAGGTAATTAATGATTGGTCTGGATTAATTCATTTCATTGATTACTTAAACAACACAAGCATTGATGAACTTCAAGATTCATTAGAAACAGTTTTTCATCCTCATAATTTTCTTTTCTTTACTGCATTAAATAATTTCTTTTTGAATCTAGATAGTTATGTATATAAAGGTCATAATTTTTATATTTATCAACGCAATGATACAGAAAAATTTGTTCATGTGCCGTGGGATTTGAACCTATCATTTGGCAATTATTCTGCAGGTTTATCACATCAAGAGATGATAGAATTACCAATTCGTTGGTCAGGAGGTGGGCCAAAACCTTTGATTGATCAATTATTTCTTGTTTCTAATTACAATGAAATATATGAAATGGATTACAAGTATATCATTGAAAATGCAATAGTTTTAGATGAACTCTTTACCAGAATTGATGCACTTGTAAATTTAATCAGACCAGCGGTTTATGCCGATACATTAAAGATGTACTCGAATGAGGATTTCGAAAATAGTATAGATGATGATTTGCAAATTGGGAATATTCATTTTTTTGGAATTAAATCATTTATATCTGCTAGAAAGGAAAATATTATAAATCAATTATTGCAGTTAAATGTACGCAATAGAACAACAGGATTATTTATTAATGAATTTATGGCAGATAATGAAACAATCATTTCTGATGAATTTGGAGAATATGATGATTGGGTTGAAATTTATAATTCAAATTTAGAAGCAGTAAATATGGAAGGTCTTTTTCTTACAGATGATCCACTAATTTCTGACAAGTGGCAATTTCCGAGTGTTGAGATCCCAGCAAATGATTTTCTTTTAATTTGGACAGATGATGATGATGAGCAAGGAGAATTGCACACAAATTTTAGACTTAATACAGATGGTGAATTTATTGGTTTATATGAAATAGACGGCCTTATGCCGCTTGATTCATTAAGTTATGGTGTTCAAAATGAAGATATCTCTTTTGGAAGATTTCCTGACGGAGAAAATAACTGGGTATTTATGAGTGATCCAAGTTCTGGTTATTCTAACAATTACATTCCAATTGAAATAGATTTTATTGCCGATCCCATAACAGGTTTAGTTTCCTTAGAAGTGGAATTCATTGATACTTCTATTGGTAATATTATAAGTTGGGAATGGGATTTTGATAACGATGGGACAATTGATAGCAATGAACAGAATCCTTTATTCACATATTTAGAAACAGGGATTTATTCTGTATCACTAACAGCTTTTGATGGAATGACTTCTGAAACAGTAACGAAAATCAATTATATTGATGTAACCGAAACTGGCATAGGAGAGGACCTACATTTCTATATAACTGAACTTTATAAAAATCATCCTAATCCATTCAATCCAACAACAACTATTAAATTTTCACTACAGGAAGACAGTAATGTAAGTATAAATATATATAATATTAAGGGAGCATTAGTAAAAAACCTTATTTGTAAAGAAATGAGAGCAAATAAACATGAAGTTATCTGGGATGGAAAAGATGACGAAGGTAAGCGGGTAGGCAGTGGATTGTATTTCTATAAAATGGATGCATCAAATAGTGAAATGAAGTATTCATCTACAAGAAAAATGCTACTCTTAAAATAAATTATATGACTAAATATATAGTAAAATTTAAATAGAAACTTAGTTACATTCAGGTCAAAAAATCTTGACAGACTACTAATGAAAATATTTAAATTTTTTAGGTAAAAAAATGAAATGTATTAAAATTCTAATATTAATATTGTTGATATCGATATTTTATCAACAGAAAACTGAAGCTTTAGTTCCTACAAACGTTAAAGCAGATAGCTTACTAAATCAGACACCAGTTTCCTATCCCTTCTCATTTATTGTAATGGGTGATAGTCAACCTTATGGAGGACAACTTCTTAATGATATATTTATTGAGACATTATCACAAGTTGCTGAATTAGCAATTCCAATAACGTTTGTAATAATTTGTGGCGATCTCACAGAATTAGGAAATGAAGAAGGTTATATAGCTTATTCAGAATGTATTACCGACTGGATGGATTCCACAAGTATCCCATTTTATTCTCTTCCGGGTAACCATGATTTTTACGATTTAAATGCATTTGAAAACTATGAATATTATATAGATTCAAGATTAGATTACTATTTTGATTATGGGAATAACCGTTTCATAACATTAAATAATGTTCGAGATCCTGAAATTAACTCTTACCATATCACTGAAGCTCAACTTGATTCAGTCGATACATGGTTAAGTTCTGGACCAGCAAACAAATTTGTTTTTAATCATGTATCGATCGTTCGAGATCATCACGGTGGTGGATTTGTGAATGAAGGCTATGAAGCTTTTCATAATAGACTTGTCGAGTACAATGCTGTTGCAGATTTCAATGGACATCACCGTGACTATTATAGAAATGATGTTGATGAAACATTTTATGTAACAACAGCAGGTGCAGGAGGAGCAATAGGTGGTGATTTCTACCCTCCACTTTCATATAATAATCACCATTGGTTATATGTTACAG
>CAZSOM010000029.1:0-11456 GCA_964608295.1 uncultured Candidatus Cloacimonadota bacterium | reverse complement strand
TACTCGCTTACCTTTCAGTATGATGACCATGATCTCGGTGGTAGCACTTGCCGGTGTTGTGGTAAATGATGCTCTGGTACTGGTAGATTTTATGAACAGGGAAAGAGCCAATGGAATTGACCGCTGGAACTCTTTGATCAATGCCGGAGCTATCAGATTGCGTCCCATCATTATGACTACTGTGACCACGATTGCGGGTTTTATGCCGATCATCTTGTCTACATCAAGCACAACTGCCGATTACAAACCAATGGCTGTGAGCATCGCTTTTGGACTGGCTTTTGCTACTGTGCTCACTTTATTTGTAATTCCGGTGATCTATTCATTAGTTGATTCATTATTTGGTAAGCTGGGAATGACACGATTTAAAACTCATGCCAAATATGAAGATTGTGTGGATTGTGATTAAAAATTCGGCTTCTCGAAAATTTCGGGAAACGAATTGGATGAATATTTATTAAGAGAATTATGAATAGTAAACCTTCCGAATGGTCTCTTGAGAGATTTTCTTACAGTTGACCTTCGGGATGGTTGGAGTACTTTACCTTGAAAGGGCTTCTTTCAAAACTTCTTAGGAAGTTAGCCCTTTCAAGGTTTCTTTCATAACCTCATCCTGCTGTCCTTCTCTTAAAAGCTTTGCAGGATAGATTTTTCTCATTCCTAACTTTCTAGTTGGGAATGGGATAACTCTAATAAATTTCTATTTAGAAGGAAGCAGAAGCTTTACAATATTTCATCTTCCCAAGCAGAAGCTTAGGAAGCAGGTCATAGTAAATGTCAACCCTGAAATTGCTAATTGAATGAAAATTGAAAGAAATGATTGCAGGGTTTTCTATTTTTTCTTACTTTTTCAAAAAATAACAAAACATTTGACACCCGAAAAGTACTATTTAATTTCACAGCAAGTTTTATAAGCGAGAAAGAATTCTTCAGTGAATATTTAAAACAAAAGGAGAATAAATGAACAAACTATTTTTCGGTGACAACCTGGAAATTATGAAAGACCTGCTCAAGCAAAATCCAGATGGCTTCATTGATCTAATTTACATTGACCCGCCTTTCAACAGCAAACGCAATTATAATGTTCTTTACGAAAGCATCGACATGGAAGATACAAAAGCTCAGAAGCAAGCTTTTGCCGATACATGGAGCAATGTTGGTTATCTGGATACTCTGCGTGAAATCCAGGACATCAATATGAATCTTTATGAATTTATCAATGCTCTCGATAAAATTAATATTTCCAAAAGTGCAATTTCCTATCTTGCTACCATGGGAATCCGTATCTGGCACATGCATAAATTATTGAAAAATACAGGCAGTTTTTATCTACATTGTGATCCTACTATGAGTCATTACTTGAAAATTATTTGTGATTTAATATTGGGAGAATCAAATTTTAAAAATGAAATTATTTGGCAAAGAACGAATGCACACAATATGAAAGCAAAATATTTTGGTCGTACTCATGATGTAATTTTATTCTACACAAAATCAAAAATAAGTACGTGGAATTTGATCTATACAGAATATTCAGATGCTCAACTAAGTAGATTTAAAAAAGATGAAGAAGGTAGGTTGTATTCAGGTAGAGATTTGACTATGAGTTCAATTAATCCAAATCGTCAGTTTGAATGGAGAGGTTCACAACCACCTTCAAACAGAAGCTGGGGAGCTTCACTAGATAAATTAGAAAAGTGGTGGGAAGAGGGAAAAATTCTAACGAAGAAAAATGGCTCTCCTCGTTTAGATGGATTAAAGATATACTTAGATGAACTTCCCGGGAAACTTCTTCTTGATAATTGGTATGATATTGATAGAGTTGGAAATACATCACATGAGCGTCTTGGTTATCCCACCCAAAAACCGGAATTACTTTTAGAAAGGATATTAGAAGCCAGTTCCAATAAAGGGGATGTAGTTGCAGATTTCTTTTGTGGCTGCGGTACAGCAATTTCAGTAGCGCAAAAATTAAAACGAAAATGGGTTGGAGTGGATATTTCTCACCTTGCTGTAAAACTCATCACAAAAAGATTGATGGATGCTTATGGAATTGGTGTTCGTAAAACATTTGAGATCTTTGGTTTTCCACAGGATATTGCTTCTGCCAAAGAATTGGCAACAGCCACCAGGAAAGGTCGTTTGAAGTTTGAAGAATGGATCATCGAAGTTATGCTTCATGGTGTGTTGAATGAGAAGAGGAATCAAACTGGATTTGATGGGTATTTAACACTTGATATGCCCTGGAAAAAAGAATTTGTTCTCATTGAAGTTAAGAGCGGTAATGCCAGTTTACAGCAGGTAAATCATTTCATTCAAACGATAAAAGAAAGAGAAGCTGTGATGGGACTTTTTGTATGTTTTGCAGAACAAGTAACAGATGGAATGAAACAAGCTTCCAAAAGGGAAGGATATTATTTAGAGCAGAATTTCGGTAGAAAATTTGAGAAGCTACAGATGATTACTGTAGAAGATCTTTTAGAAGACAAATTGCCAAACTTTCCACCTGCAGAAAATATCACTTTTAAAAAAGCAGTAAAAAGTAAAGAGACAGATTTAGAACAGGAAATTGAAATGTAAATTCATTAACCTTGCAAGGGTTTCTTTCAAGATTTCTTAGGAAGTTAGCCCTTTCAAGGTTTCTTTCATTTAGTCTTATTCATCCAACCCTGAAATTGCTAAGTTGTATGTTAAAATTGAGAGAAGCGATTGCAGGGCTTTGTAATTCGCAGTGGTTGATTATCTGTTAAAACCATTCCGAAGGTTCTCGCTAAGCTTAACCATTCGGAAGGTTACAAATATTTCCCAGTAACCGATTTGTTAACATGCTTCAGTTCTTCTGGAGGACAGGATGCTAATAAGTAACCCCCTTCATCACCATCTTCCGGTCCAAGATCTATAACCCAATCACTGGCTTTGATAATATCAGTGTTGTGCTCAACAATGATAATGGTATTTCCAGCATCTCTAATTTTTTCCAGCAAAATCAGCAATTTAGAGATGTCAGCAAAATACAAACCGGTGGAAGGTTCATCCAATAAATACAAAACTTTCTGATCCTGATTAGAATCAAGAAGTGCTTTAGCCAGTTTCAAGCGTTGATTTTCACCACCGGATAATGTATTGAGCGGTTGTCCGAGAGTAAGATAGCCCAAACCAACTTCTATTAAAACCTGTAAATAATTTATTATTTTATTATTATCACTGAAAAATTCTGCAGAATTTTTTATGGTCATGTTTAAAACTTCTGAAATGCTACTTCCATAATACTGAATTTTCAAAATTTCCTCTTTGTAGCATTTTCCATGACATACATCACATTCCAACTGCACATCTGCCAGAAAATCCATACTTACTTTCTTATAACCCAGTCCTTTACAATTTGGGCATTGACCAGCTTTATTCAGATAAGAAAAATATGAATGATTGAAACCAACTCTCTTAGCTAATTCTGTAGCTGCAAAAATTTTGCGAATATGATCGAAAACACCACTGAAGGTTGCTGGGGTAGAAACCGAAGATTTAGCAATCGGTTGCTGATCAACCAGCACAACACCGTCAAACTGATCTAATCCAATGATGGATTCAGCCTGAGAAATTCGTTTATTCTTGTAAGAATTATAGATCACATCAAAAAGTAGAGAACTTTTTCCACTGCCAGAAACTCCGGTGATAGTCGTAATTAAACCTTTGTAGAAAGTTACATCAATATTTTTTAGATTATTGGCGTTGGCACCTTTAATTTGAAAAGCAATATTATTTGCTGATCTTCGCGTAATTTGATGCAACTTCTTTTTTCCCTTGATGTATTGATATGTTTGGGTTTTACCCAGTTTTTCAAAGTTGTCTGCTGCACAATTTGCCAGGATTTTTCCGCCAGCTGTTCCGGCTTTGGGTCCTAGTTCGATAAGGTGATCGGCATTGGAGATCATATCTTTGTCATGTTCCACAACTAGTACAGTATTTCCCTTATCTCGCAGTTCTTTCAAGGTTGATATCATCTTTTCAGTATCACGTGGATGCAGACCAATAGTTGGTTCATCCAGGATATATGTAACTCCTGTTAGATTGCCACCAGAATGTACTGCCAATCGCAATCTTTGTAATTCACCTCCGGAAAGAGAATCTGTTTTTCGAGCCAGTGTAAGATAGCCTAATCCCACATCGATCAACTTCTGCAATTTAGCTTGAATAAGAGGATCAATTTCATCGAATATCTTCTTTTGAATTGTTGAAAAACCATTACAATCTGAGTTTAACTCACTAAGATAACTGGATAATTTTTTTATAGAAAATGAAGTAAATTCGTAGATATTCAAATCGGCAATTTTATAATCTAACATTTCCCTTTTTAATCCCGATCCGGAACATGTTTCACACTCGATTGAGCTAAAAAGCGGCAACAATGCAATTCCACGTTTATCCTGATGTTTACGCTGATATTCTTCATCGATGTATCCGCAGAATCCCAACCAATCAGTCTTCCAGTTGTGCTCTCCTTCTCGATTTTTTCTTTTAAATTGCCAGTTAACATCAAAGGGTTTTTTACCTGTTCCATACATGGCAATATTTTGTTCTTCGGTAGAAAGTTCATTCCATGGTTTAGAAAAATCTAAATTCAATTCTATACCAACAGCCTTTAGAATTGCAACATGTTGTCCCCATGGATCTCCGTAAAATTTGCCTGTTTTAGTGCCATTCAATGCTCCCTCGAAGAGTGATTTGTCAGGATTTGTGACAATTTTGTTAGGATCAGACTTCAATTGATTTCTCAATCCTTTACAAACAGAACAGGCACCTGATTCATGATTGAAAGAAAATTCGTTGGAAAGAGGTTGTCTATCCGTTTCAGGATTTATGGAAGCACGGGCAAAAAGCAAACGCAGCAAATCGTAAATATCGGTGAAAGTGCCAACCGTAGAGCGTGGATTATTTGAACGTGACCGTTGGTTGATGGCTATAGTGGGGGAAAGACCAGTGAGTTTATCGAATTCAGGTTGAGGCAGGTTTTTCATAAATCTGCGAGCGTAAGTAGAAAGGCTTTCGGTGAAGCGTTTGTGACCTTCTGCAAAGATCGTATCGAAAGCAAGTGATGACTTACCACTACCGGAAACTCCGGTGATCACAATAAGTTTATTATGCGGTATTTTCAACGAGATGTTCTTAAGATTATGTGTGCTTACGTTTTCCAATTCTATGAAATCTTTAGTTGTTATTGCTTTTTGAAATTCAGGTTTTATTTTGGAAGAAATCGAATTTACATAAACAGAACTATTACTTTCCAGCATTGCTTTTGGTGTTCCGGAAAAGATGATTTTTCCACCATTATCACCACTGCCAGGTCCAAGTTCCAGGATATGATCTGCTGAGAATATGATCTGTGGATGATGCTCGATGATGATAACAGTGTTGCCGCTATCCACAAGTTTATGAAGAGCTTTGAGAAGATGAATAATGTCATACAGATGAAGTCCGGTTGTGGGTTCATCTAAAATATATAATGTAGAACCAGTATCAGGTTTAGCCAGTTCGCTGGCTAGCTTCACACGCTGTGCTTCTCCACCGGAAAGTGTTGTGGAAGGTTGTCCAAGCTTGATATAACCCAGCCCTAAATCCAGCAGAGTAGATAAAATTTTACTGATCTTTTTATTTTCTTCGAAAAATTCGGCTGCTTCTTGAATTGAAAGTTCCAGAACATCAAAAATGTTTTTTCCTTTATATTTTGCTTCTAGAGTTTCTGTATTAAATCGTTTACCATTACAATGCTGGCAGGGAACAAAAATATTATTTAAAAAATGCATGCCTATTTCCTGTACACCTGCTCCCTGGCAATGTTCACAACGACCACCTTTAACATTGAAAGAAAAACGATTCTTCTTCCAACCATTTTCCTTTGACATGAGTTGCTCAGCAAAAAGTGTTCGAATATGATCGAATAATTTGGTGTAGGTGGCAGGATTACTGCGAGGTGTACGCCCAATTGGAGATTGATTTATATCTATGATTTTATTGATGTTTTCGATACCTTCAATTGAATCGTATTTTCCAGGGATTTCTTTGGCTCGATTCAGTTTTTGCCGCAAAGTACGAACTAAAGTTTGTTCTATTAGTGATGATTTACCTGCACCAGAAACTCCGCAAACTACATTTAAGCAGCCCAGTTTAAACGATGCATCCACATTTTGCAGATTGTTTACTGTTGCACCTTTGATCTGCAAGACTTTTCCACTACCTGACCTGTTCATAGAAAGTGATTTGTAATTTGGATCTTCTTTTAATAATTTCCAAGTTAAGCTATTGGGATGATCTTCATTAAAAAATTCGGAAGTTTTACCATTGTAGAGCAGCTCTCCGCCCTCGATACCGGCTTTCGGACCAATATCAATTAAATTTTCAGAATTGCGAATGAAGTCTTCATCATGTTCTACTACCAATAGTGTATTGCCCTTTTGTTGCAAGCCGCTCAGCGCACTTATCAGTGCAGCATTGTGCTGCGGATGCAGCCCAATCGAGGGTTCATCCAGCACGTAGAGAACATTCTGAAGATCACCCAACGTTTGAATTGCCAGCCTAATTCTCTGTGCTTCACCACCCGATAAAGTCGTAGATTCCCTGGCTAAAGTTAAATAACCTAAACCAAGCTGATCTAGAATTTCTATTCTTTTACAAATTTCTGTGATTATTGGTTTTGCTATTTTCTTCGAATTATTATCAAATTCTAATTTAGTTAGAAAAGATTCCAATTCCAGCAATGATAGCAAATTTAAGGCAGCGATATTCTTTTTACCAAGTTTAACAGATAGTGCGCTATCATTTAATCTAGTTCCATTGCAACTCTGGCAGGTGATGCTTCGGGCAAATCGCAGAATATTATCATTTCGATCTCGTTTGAGAATGTCTTCCATAATGGTGATAATGCCAGTATAATAACCTTCTTCTCGCGGTTTAGCAGTTATGCCGCTCCATTTAAGTCGATTCTCCAGCGGATGTTTCCCAAACGGAACCTTAATGCGAGTTGAGCCATACAAAATTACATGTTTCTGTTCATCAGAAAGTTCTTGCCAGGGAATATCAACACTAAAATCATGAGCGTTGCAGACATCATTCAATACATCCATTGTTACTTGTGAATAAACAATATAGCCGGATGGAGTTGTCATGGCAAAAGCTCCATTGCGCACAGTTTTGCTGGGATCAGAAATGAGTAATTCAGAATCAATTTTATCTTGAACACCTAATCCTTTACAGCCAGGGCAGGCACCTTGCGGAGAATTGAATGAAAAGAGACTTCGATCTAGTTGTAAATCTGGAAGATCAGACTTTCCTAAACGAGCAAAAAGCAACCTTAAAAAATCATAGATCTCGCTCAGTGTTCCCACCGTTGAACGTGAATTTGCAGTTGTTGTTTTTTGATCAATCGAAATTGCTGGAAGTAATCCTGTAATTGACTCAACGGATGGTTTGCCAGCTTTACCTAGAAATGAACGAGCATAAGATGAAAATGATTCCAGGTAACGTCGTTGACCTTCTCTGAATATTGTATCCAAAGCCAGAGAAGACTTCCCACTACCGGAAACTCCTGTAACAACTGTCATTTCATTTTTTGGGATAGTTACGTCGATGTTTTGTAAATTGTGTTCACGGGCATTTCTTACAAGTATCTTTTTATGGTTCATTTCTAAATTATCCAAACATTTTATATGAGTCTATTTCTTTTCAGGAACAAAAATATCATTAAATTCTGTTTTGAGAATTCGCTTTAATGAGTCAGGATTTGTGTCCTTAAAGTAAGCAATTGCAAAAACCGGATTTTCTGTATGATCGATCTTCACATAATGCAGGATATTACCAAGATAATTTCGGAATTTATTGTGATCTGGTTCTTGTTTATTCACATCAATATCAGTTCCATTATATCCTAGAACCCAACCAAAATTATATTCACTTTTTCCCTGCCATATTTTATCCCAATCCGGTTTGAAATTATTAAAGTACGCTAAGAACGGATTAAAACCAAAGGCGTGAAAGGTAAGATCTGCCAAGCCAAAACCTCCGTAGCGAAGCGGATTCATCTCAATTGGAATCAACTTGTCATTTTCCAATTTGAATTCAGCATGAATGGGGAAATTACTGATCTTCAGATGCTTACTTAATTCAATAAATATTGCTTTAAGCCTATCATAAAATTTTACGAAAATAACTTTATTTGTATAATACAAAACATGAAAGTATTCTACTTTTTCTGGTAATGGGTGATGATAAATATTTAAGATCTCCGGTTCACCATCGTTATTGAAATACATATCAACAGCATACTCTTCACCTTCCACAAACTGTTCTATTATCAGTTCGTTCTTTGATAGCACACTTTCAGAAAAATAACGGGTGTTTTCTTTAAGCTCACTGCGAATTTCTTTTGTTATTTCAGCGATGTCAGTTTGTTTATTCAACTCTTTTACAGCAGTTCCAAAAAAACCTTTTATCGGCTTCACAATGTATTTCTTCTCACGATCTAGCTTGATTGATTCAAGTTCATCCAGCATGACTTTCTTGAAATAAAAATCAGGATAGATAAAACTCATCAGTTCCCGAAATTTGTGTTTGTCTTTCAGCATATTCACGGCATTGGTAAACGTTGTATCTTCTGATCTGTCTAAAATTATTTCCAAAGCACTTTCGGTTGGAGCATAAACTTTATTTCCGGTTTTCAAAGTCAGCTTTGAGTTCTTGAATTCAACTTCTGTTAAAATTTTTACCGATGGATCTGCTTGTTTCACAAGTTCTGAAACAAAACCTTTACCTGTTATTATATAATTCATTAAAACTCTCTTATTTTTAATTAATTCTAACTTTTTTTAAACTGGATCGTATGTCAAAAAGAAAAATAATAGACTAATTAATTATGGAATATTTATTGCATTCTAAATATAAAAAATACTTAAGGAGTATTTGCATGAGAAAATTACTTACAATTATTTTATTAACTTTATTAGCTTCATCCTTATTTGCCTGGCGGGATAATGAAATGGAAGTCAGGGTTTATTATGGAAACGATTATGAACTTAATAAATTAGTAAATCTGCATCCCAAAGGGGATATTTATCCCAACGGTGAAGCATTGATATATTTGATCCCTACAGAATATGAAGCTTTAAAAGCAACTGGTTTGAAGTATAAGATCGAAAGAGAAGATGTGAAAACTTATGCTGAAAATTTCTGGCAATCGCAGGATAATACAAGGGAAGCATATCATACTTATAGTGAAATTATTGATTTGGCAGACAGTCTTGCTTCAGCGTTTCCTGATATTTGCGAAAAACATATATTTGGAACATCCGTGCAAGGTAGAGAACTGGGAGCATTAAAAATTTCTGATAATGTAACGCTTGATGAAAATGAAGCAGAAGTTATGTTTGATGGTGGGATTCATGGTGATGAGATTGGAGCTGCTGAAAATTGTATTCGTTTTGCACGAGATCTTTGTCTTGAATATGGTATTGATCCTGATATAACTGATTTAGTAAATAATCGTGAGACTTGGATTTATTACATGGTAAATCCTGACGGCAGAGTTGCGGATAATCGAACGAATTCTAATGGAGTAGATTTAAATCGTGACTCAGGCTATATGTGGGATGCCTGGGGAGGAAGCCCGGGTGCTTTTTCACAACCTGAATCAAAAGCTCTTAGAGATTGTCATTACAACCGTCAATTTGTTGTTCACACAACTTATCACAGTGGGACAGAATATATCTCTCATCCCTGGAGTTACAGAGCAGATCTATGTCCTGACTTCTCTCATATCAATCAACTTGCTGGAGTTTACTCTTCAACATCTGGCTATGCAAATATGGAATATGGTCAAGGCTGCACAGGAATGTATGCCATCAACGGCAGTACCAAAGACACGAACTATGGTATGATGGGAGCAATCAGCTGGTCGATGGAGATTTCTTATAACAAGCATCCTGCTGCGAGTCAGCTCATGATGTATTACAACTATAACAAACCTGCCATGCTTAGTATAATCGAATATGCTGGATATGGATTGGAAGGCGTAGTTACAGATATTGATACCGGTTATCCCATAGCAGGAGCTGTATTTATAAATGACTATTTTCCAACTTACACAGATGCAAATTTTGGTGATTACCATAAATATGTTCTTGCTGGAACTTATGATATTACGGTTAAAGCAAATGGTTATGAGACACAAACTATTACTGGAATTTCTGTAGCATCGGGTAGTTCCACTGCAACAGATTTTCAACTTCAACCGTTAGAAGGACAGTACGTTTACAAAGTTGCATCATCACAGATTCCAGATAACAATACTGCTGATGAAGGAGATACTCCCGGAGTGATTGGAGTTCCTGATAATAGAAACTATTCGATTGGGAAAGATGGTTGGATAGTTGTGGATATGGAGTATCCTGTACCGGATGGAGAAGGCAATGATTTGATGATCTATGAAGGTGATACATCCGCGGAAGGTTACACAGTCTATGCTGGTGAAACAATTGATGGACCCTGGATTTCTTTGGGCGAGGGAGTTGGTACTGCAGAATTTGATCTGGCAGAAGGAAATATCATTGAAGCTCAGTTCTTCAAAATTGAAGATGATGGAGATGGAGTTGCGACTTTAGCTGATGCTGGATTTGACCTTGATGCGGTTGAATCTATTGCAGAAGTTTATATTGCCATTGAAGATTTTGAAACCGCTAATTTCTTAAGTTTTGATTGGGAATTTGGTGGAACTCATGACTGGATAATTTCTACAGATTATTATGAAGGATTATTTAGTGCAACTTCAGGTGCCGTATATGATGATGAGTCATCTTCACTTATGTTAGATGTAGAAGTAGTTGTTGAAGGTGAACTTAGTTTCTATAAAAAAGTTTCCTCAGAAAATGGTTGGGATTTTCTCAAGTTTTATCTCGATAATGTTGAGATGGGAAGTTGGAGTGGAGAGGTTGATTGGAGCCTGGAAACATATCCTGTTTCTGCTGGAACTCATACATTCAAATGGGAATATGTGAAGGATGGTTCTGGGAGCAATGGCAGCGATTGTGGCTGGATAGATTATGTTGTTTTTCCACCTGTAAGCATTGAAGAATATTTTGGTACTGTTCAAGGTACAGTTACTGATACTGATACAGGTTTACCGATTGAAGGTGTAAATATTGGTGGATATGCTGTCACTAATGCTGATGGATGGTTTACTTTTGATATTGAAGTCGGAATTTATGATATCATTTGTGGAGCAGAGAACTATTTTAATTTTATAATGGCGGGTTTAGTTGTATTAGAAAATCAAGTAACAACTGTTGACTTTGAAATGCAATCTTCAGTCCCTCCTGCAAACATTAGTGCTGAAATAGTAGACTACAATTCATCAATTATTATTTCATGGGGTGGTTCAGTTCGTTTCAAACAAAAAGTTCGAGATATTCTAG
>CAZSOM010000028.1:0-11686 GCA_964608295.1 uncultured Candidatus Cloacimonadota bacterium | reverse complement strand
ATTCGAATGATCCAATCACTGTTTTAGCAGATGAAGCCTTAGAATCTGTATTTCTTAATATCATAGAAAATGCCAAAGTTCATGCCAATGCTAGTGAAATCAAATTGGAGATCAAGGGAGTAGAAGATTTATGGGAAATACGGATAGCAGATAATGGCAAAGGTATTCCTAATAAAATCAAGAGCAAAATATTTGAAGAAGATTTCACCTTTGGTAAAAAAGCCAACCAGGGGATAGGGCTTTATATTGTACGCAAAAATATACGTCGTTACGGTGGTTCAGTGCATGTGGAAGATAATCTACCTAAGGGAAGTATCTTCGTGATCAATTTACGAAAGGTAGATGAAGTTTAAGCGAAATTATTATTATAATAAATTACAATATTGATTAAAAAAAGGGCTAGGAAACATAGTTTCCTAGCCCTTTTCCGATTCAAGTTTGTAAAAAAGAAATCCTATTAATCTTTTACTCTTTCATCAACAATTTTCCTAATCAAATCTTCATCAGGAATAAAGGGTAGTGTGATATGATCAGTTTTTCCAAAATTTTTATTATACTTAATTACTGTATCAATTGAATTTTGATTTCTTGCCCAGGCTCGCCGTGCAACTCCACACATAACATCCCAGGGAAAAGCTTGTTCTATAATGAAATCAACTCTTTCACTTCCATCCAACACCATTCCAAATCCGCTGTTAGAAACTTTACCAATTCCAACTCCGCCACCATTGTGCAGTGTGACCATACTCATTCCACGAGCTGCATTACCAGCATAACATTCTGTACTCATTTCAGCCATAATATTTGAGCCATCTCTAATATTGGAAGTTTCCCTGTAAGGTGAATCTGTTCCACCTGTATCATGATGATCTCTTCCCAGCATAATTGGTCCAATCAATTCTTCACGAACCATTTTATTGAATTTAAGAGCAATTGCCAATCTGCCCGGTGCATCCTGATAAAGGATACGAGCTTGCGTCCCAACTACCAGTTTATTTTTCATTGCATCACGAACCCATACATAATTATCCATATCCTGATATCTTGGTTCAGATCTCAAGTTTTTAATTATCTCTGCAGCTGTTTTATCTGTTTTAATCAGATCTTCTTCTTTTCCTGATAGACATACCCAGCGGAAAGGACCATAACCAAAATCAAAGAGTTCAGGGCCTAAGATATCTTCAACATAACTTGGGAAAATGAAGCCATCATATGTGTTCTCACCATTTTTTGCAATCTCTGTAACACCTGCATCATAAACTGCTTTCATGAAACTGTTTCCATAATCAAAGAAATATGTTCCACGTTGAGATAATACCTTAACATGTTCATAGTGTTTTCGTAATGATATATTTACCAGTTCGATGAACTTCTTCCTGTCAACAGAAAGCATTTCTGTACGTTCTTCAAAAGTTATTCCCTGCGGACAGTAACCACCTTCGTATGCAGCATGACAGGATGTCTGATCGGAAAGTAGATCAATATGAATGTTATTTTTCACAGCATATTCCAAGAGATCAACAATGTTACCATGATAAGCTATGGAAACACTTTGTTCTTTATTCATATATTCTGCAGCCATAGCAAAGGTATCTTCCGGAGATCTTGAAATTTTTCCAACCCAGCCTTGTTCATGCCGCGTTTCGATTCTGGAAATATCTACTTCAGCGAAGATCCCCACACCATTGGCAATTTCAACTGCTTTTGGTTGTGCTCCGCTCATTCCACCTAAACCTGATGATACGAATAATTTTCCTCGCAAATCTCCATCTTCTGGAACACCAAGTTTCATTCGACCTGCGATGAGAATTGTGTTATATGTTCCATGTACAATTCCCTGAGGTCCAATATACATCCAGCCTCCGGCTGTCATCTGCCCATAATTTGCCACACCAAGTGCATTCGCACGATTAAAATCTTCCTGGTTATCGAATTCTCCGATCATCAAGCCATTTGTATTAATCACACGAGGAGCATTGGGTGAAGATTTGAACAAACCAAGAGGATGACCACTCATAACTACAAGCGTATTTTCGTGAGTCAGGTTTTCCAGGTATTTTTTTATAAGACGATACTGCATCCAGTTCTGAAAAACTGATCCAGTTTCACCATAAGTTACAAGTTCATATGGATAAAGCGCAGTTGCAAAATCCAGGTTATTATCTATCATCACTTGAAAGGCTTTACCTTCCAAGCATTTGCCCTTATATTCCTCTACAGGTTTTCCGTAAATTCTTTCATCTGGTCGGAAACGGTAGCCATAGATATGACCAAGCTCCATCAGTTCATCCAGAAATTCCGAAGCTAATTTCTGATGAAGTTCTTCCGGGATATAACGTAATGCATTTTTCAGAGCCAATTCAATTTCTTGTTGATTCAAATCCATTTCACGACGTGGAGCTCGACGAATTCCTGTAACAAATTCAGGATACTTTGGTAAAATTGAATCTAGCTTTATTTTCATTGCTCCGGATATTTTGGAATTGTTCATATTATCTCCGTTTTGTAATTATGCCTGTATCTAATACATTTTTTGAAATTGTATGTTTTTCGTTCAGTATACCATTAATAAGTTTTTCTAGCTCATTCACAACTTCAACCGAAATTTTCTTATCATTTCCTTTGGTTAATACACAAACATGATCGATATTCGTTGAAGTCAGATCAGGAATGAAATCTTTCTCGAGTTTTTCCGTTATCATAATTGTTCTGGACTTGCTGAAGGCATTTTTAGATAATCCCGCTAGATAATTTAAATACAACATCTCTTCATTCCCTAGAATTTTAAAAGTATGGAATACTATTAAGGGGATCATACTAACGTGTTTCTCGAAATTTCTCTTACCGGATACACGAACATTCAGATCAATCTTCTGACCCAAAAATAGTACTTCGGGAGATAGTAATTGCTCAAAACTAAGGTCCTTTTCCAAGGTGTTAAAGCTGGTTGGTGAAAATATATAATTCATGTTGAATTTATCACAACCCCAGAATATACCAGTATGATCAATTATACTATGTCTTTTCATAATAACTGAAATAAGATCATGCAGATAATTTACGGAAAACAAGGGAGATTTCTCGATAAATCCTTTTGAATTAAGTTTATTGAATTTATATTTATTGTTAATGATTGCAGCTCGGAAAACATTAAACATTTCAACAATTTCTTTGTTTGAACCGCTACTTGATTCAATTGCTTTTGAGATTTTACTCCATTTTATATTGATCTCATGAAGATACATTTTATTTACGGGATTAACTTCTTCTTTTAGCATTTTAATTAAAATTTCATCATAAAACATTATTCCTCTTTTTGAACTTTTCGATTTTGATGCTAATAGCTTTAACGATGTTAATTTTAGTGAGTTAACATTTTTGTCAAATGACTTGTCTGATATTTTTAGACTATTATTAAGTTGACAATTTTAATGATCAAATTTCTACTCTTTTTTGAGGTTACAATGATGATATTAAAGAATGCTTCCATTTTTTTTGAGAATAAAACACAAATATGTGATATCTTCTGTAATGAGAAAATAATACAAATAGGTAAAAATATTCCAATCCCAAGTGATGTCGAAATTATTGATCTTCAGGGAAAATTATTAATTCCAGGCTGTATAGATGCTCATGTGCATTTTAATGATCCGGGCTTTACTGAGCGAGAGGATTTCTTATCAGGAACGACTGCAGCAGCTTATGGTGGAATAACCACGGTAATTGATATGCCTTGTACATCCATTCCAGCTGTTACGAATTCTGAAAATCTAAATATGAAATTATCAGTTATTAAACCCAAAGCTCTCATAGATTTTGCGCTTTGGGGTGGAATAAGAGGAAATGACCTACCCCTAAAAAAAGAGCAAATTCAAAAGCTTTGGAATGAGGGGGTTGTAGGATTTAAAATTTACACGATTTCAGGAATGGAAACTTTCGCAGCTCTAACTTATAAAGAAATTGAGAATTTGTTTAAACAATTTTCTGAAATCCTTTTTGCCTTTCATGCCGAAGATGAGGAAATCATTAATAATTCTATCAGCAAATTATCTGATGAGCAGATGAAATTACCCGAAAATTATGTAAAGACAAGACCTGTAGAAGCTGAGTTTAAAGCAGTAAAGAAGATAATTTCTTCTCTTGAAAAAACGAATAAAATACATTTTGTTCATATTAGTAGTAAAAAGTCTGCTGAACTGATTTTGGATAGTAAGCTGAAATGCGATGTAACATTTGAATCCTGTCCTCATTATCTGCAATTTACATGTGAAGATCTCCCTATCTTAAAAGGAAGACTCAAAACTGCACCACCTGTAAAATTTGAAGAAGATAGAGATTATTTAAGAAACTGCTTGAATAATGGAACACTAGATTTTGTTACGACTGATCATGCGGGATGTGATTATAAAACAGGGAAAGAGAATATTGATTTTTCAAAAGTATATAATGGAATTCCCGGTACGGAACTTTTGATTCCCTACCTTTTTTCAGAATTTTACTTAAAGGAAAAAGTTGATTTGCGAAGAATGATTGAGTTAACTTCTGAACATGCAGCAAAACGGTATGGATTGTTCCCTGAAAAAGGTAGCTTACAAATAGGCACTGATGCGGATTTCACAATCATAGATCTGAACAAAAACTTTACAGTTGATGAAACTCGAATTCATTCTAAAGGCAAATATTCACCCTTTTATAACACAAATTTTTCCTGCTCGATAGACAAAACAATTGTTCGTGGTAATATCGTTTTTGATGCGGAAGAAGGAATTCTACAAAAACCAGGTTATGGCAAATTTATACGTAGACTCTAAATCATTTCATCAGCATCATTTTCTTAATTCGCTGGTCATTACCTGTATTCAATTTATAAAAATATATCCCTGAAGAAACAGGTTGATCCTTTTCATCAGTTCCATCCCACGTTGCGGTATGAAATCCTGCAGGAAGTTGATCACTGACAAGCTGTTTAATTTTTTGACCCTTCAGATTGTAAATTGCAAGATTAGTTATTGTAGTTGCATCTATTACTGAGAAAGAAATTGTTGTGCTCGGGTTGAAAGGATTGGGATAATTGCTAAGAGTGACTCTAAGATCTACAACTTCTTCCTGAATTGATGAGGAGATATCCACATCACTTGCACTGCGTGGTTCGATTCTAAATGATCCGTAAGAATAATCAACAACACCGGTAATATCATAAATCTCTCCTACCTCAGGAATATAAGTATATAACAGGTCATCTGCCATTAAGTCACCAGTTCCATCATCAACAATCCATTCATTGTATTCAACATCAAAATCAGTACATTCTGCATTACTTATCCTAACAAGTACCCCTTCATAATCTTCCTGATTCACATCAGAAGTTGTAAGTAGTAAAGCTTCAGGAAGTGGATTCCCTGTTGAAAGAACAGTGTATTCTTCTATATCTGTTAATTCAGTCTTATCAAAATATTCCGCTACAGTAGCAGTGATATTCACTTTATCACCTAAATTTACATCGCTACCATATTCATAAACAAATATTCCATTCCATGCTCCCGATTCATCCTGCAGGAAGAAACCATAATCATATACAGCTGTTACAATTCCAGTTGTAATCACTTGCAAACCATCCAATGGAGAAGGACCAGTCTCAGAATATTGAATCTCATAAATCGAACGTTCAGTTGTTGGTTCAATTACGCTGAATGGATTATTGCTCACATCAGTTGGGTCATTATCATTGGCATCAGAAATCACAATTTTATATTCACCCAAGCTCTCATTTTCAGGAATTGTCCACGTCCATTCACCATCATTATCAGTAGAAGCAACCAAAACTTCTCTTTCTTCTGATACTTCATCCAGTAATTCTATCTTGATATTATTAGTGAAATTTGCACTTGCCCATTTAATAATGTGCTCTGTTCCCTGCTGCCATTCTTCTTCAATATTTGGAATAGTTAGGATAAGCATAGGTTCCGAAGAAGCAATCGTATTAAAATCTGCAAAGACTGGTAAATGATCAGAAGCATTGTACAGCGCATCGGCAACTTCCGGTGAAACCACAGAATTAGTTCCGTCATTTATTGACAGGTTAAAATGTTCACCATCATTTCCAAACGGAGTGATTGTATCATCAACATATTCTAATCCTGAAGCATTATTCAATTGATAGGATGAAAAAATAAAATCAAATCTATCATCTAGTCCACCGTATGCACCACCACCAAATTGAGTTGTACGAGTAGATTGAGTGTGAACTCCTGCAAAATTACTATTATTATTCCAATTCCCAACCTGATCCGAAAGATCCTCTGCTCTGCCGATATTATTAGTTTCATCAGCAATAAATTTTTGATATCCGGGTTCGGAGCTTGTATAAAAATTCATATCACCGACAATAATGAACTCAGCTGCTTCAGGTAATTGATTCAAACGATCACGAAGTATTGTTACTTCTTCTAAACGTTCATTTTCATTACCTGTACTTGCCTTTAAATGACAACTATATAAATGAATTAGATTTCCATCAATTATCATTTCATATTCCGAAATATCTCTCAGGTCTGTGGAAATTGTATCTTGAGAAGCAAAAGTGATTAATGAATTCCGATATATTAAAAAATTATTAGTATCGGGTCCACTCAAATAAATAGATCCGGAAAAATTACTAGTCCCGTTATTCAGCGCAGCTAATAAAAGTTCTCCTCCTGTAGCATCTTCTATCTCCTGAAATAAGAATATATCAGCATCAATGTCGTTGAGAATTGTTTCAAAATATGGTAATCTATCACCATCATTAGCACCAAAATTGAGTGCATTATAAGTAACAACCCGTATTGATGCAGCTAGTGTGAGTGAAATTGTAAAAATAATTAATCCTAATATAAACTTTTTCATAAATACCTCTTAACCAATAAAAAAATGGGTAGTGAATTTGCCTACCCATTTTTTTAAGTTTTTTATATTACTTCATGCTAGCATTTAGACCAACCGCAGGAGTTACACTTCAGACAGCCTTCGGAATGTTCCACTGTACTTCCGCAATCCGGACAAATTCTCATTGCTGATGTAGATTTCCTTTTTGGTTTCTCCTGTGCCTTTGTATTGATTTTTTTTATGCTCTCCACCGAATCTTTATCAAGTGTAAGAAATACCTCTAGTGACTTAGCGATACTATCAGCACAGGAAGTTACTATCTCTCCATTATTCCACATCGGTGAAGGGCAACGAATCCCCTTTAATTGACGGGCAATAGCACTAACTTTCACATTAGAACGAAGTAGAAGTGAAGTAAGTCTTGCAATCGCCTCCAACTGAGCTGAAGCACATCCTCCGACCTTTCCCATTTGAGTAAATACTTCGCAAGCACCTTTTTTATCGGAATTAATCGTAACATACAGATGACCGCAACCAGTTTCAATCCTCTGTGTCATTCCCGTTGTGATTAGGGGACGTTTACGAGGAGCAACTCGATTTCCATTAATTTTTGGTTCTTTAATTTCTTTACCAACATTTAGAACCTGGTTTTCCCTGCTTCCATCACGATAGACAGTAACACCTTTGCAACCCAATTCATAAGCAAGTTCATAAGCCATTTTTATCTCTTCTTTGGTTGCTTCTTTTGTAAAGTTTATAGTCTTGGAAACTGCGTTATCTACATATTTCTGGAAGGCACCCTGCATACGTATATGCCATTTTGGTGATATATCATGAGAAGTTACAAATACCTTTTTTATTTCTTCAGGTATATTCTTTATGTGAGCGATACTTCCTTCTTCTGCAACTTTTTCCATTAATTTCTTAGTGTAAATTCCCGCATCTTTAATAGCTTTTTCAAAATGTGGATTTACGTATAGAAGCTTATTCCCATCCATTACATTTTTTACATAAACCAGAGAAAATTGAGGTTCAACACCACCGGAAGTATTTAAGATCATACTGATAGTTCCTGTTGGTGCTATTGTTGTAGTCGTTGCATTTCTAATGCCTTTTGCTGCAATAGTTTTATTTAGATCTTGCCAATCCATTTTCAGATCAGGACGAATTAGTTTCTTATTTTCGTAGATACTACCTTTGAAGTTTTTAAAAGCTCCTTTTTCCTGAGCTAATTCGATCGATCTAACTTTGGAATGATAATCAATAAATTCCATAATTTGTTCTGCAAGTTGGATCGCTTCATCACTATTGTAGGGAATTTTCAGCAGAAAAAGTAGATCAGCCCAGCCCATCACACCAAGTCCAATCTTTCTATTGGATTTCACCATTTCATCAATTTCGGGAAGTGGAAATCTTGACATATCAATTACACTGTCCAGAAAATCGACAGCATCTCGAGTGGCATTTTTTAAAACATTCCAATCAATTTCATTGTTTTTAAGCATCCCAGTTAAATTCAGTGAACCAAGATTACATGCTTCATTTGGAAGTAGTGGTTGTTCACCGCAAGGGTTTGTAGATTCAATCTCACCTATCTGTGGAGTTGGATTATGCTTATTTATCCTATCAAGGAATATGACGCCAGGTTCTCCATTTTGATGTGCCATTTTCACTATTAGATCAAAAACATCTCTGGCTTTCATTTTTTTTATTACTTCTTTTGAATGCGGAGAAATCAGATCATATTCACTATCTTCATAAACAGCTTCCATAAAAGTTTCTGTTATTCCCACACTAAGATTGAAATTTGTGAGTTCTTGAGTGTTTTCTTTACAGGTTATAAATTCCATAATCTGCGGGTGATCAACATTCAGGATAGCCATGTTTGCACCACGACGGGTTCCACCCTGCTTCACAGCATCAGTTGCGGAATTAAATACTTTAAGAAATGAAATCGGTCCGCTGGAAACACCGTTTGTGCTTCTTACACGTGCATCTGCTTCACGCAGTCTGGAAAAACTAAATCCTGTACCACCACCACTTTTATGGATCAAGGCTGCATTTTTTATGGATTCAAAAATACTTTCCATACTATCTTCAAGAGGTAATACAAAACAAGCTGATAATTGTTGAAGGTCATGTCCAGCATTCATCAATGTTGGTGAATTTGGTAAAAAATAACCAGAATCTAGAAGATCATAATAAATTTTCTCTTTTTCTTTGTTTCCGTTGCTTATATTTTCCGCAACACGTGTTATCATCTTTTTCCAATCTTCTATTAATTTCCCGTTTTCATCTTTTCGAAAATAGCGCTTTTTGAGAACGGTCAAAGCGTTGTCGGTTAATTTCATTTATGACTCCTGAACATAATTTACTTATGATTATATTGATCTAGGAAAATATGAATCCATAAACCATTATATTATATAAAATTAGCAACCTGTAAGGCTATTTGCGCTTTTACTAATTCTATTAATTTACTGGTTAAATTCCAACTACTTAACGGTGCTGTCAAGTTGAAATTATTTATTCGGAATTGTAAAATTGGTAGAACTTCTGATAACCATTATTTCTATGATTATTTTTTTTTATTAATTGTTTATTTGATTTCTTAAGAAGAAAATTTCTTATTTATTTTGCCAATAATTATAAATTTTATCAAGAGAACAAAGCCAGGCATTATTCCGTTTTGAGAAAATTAGTAACTTCCAATATATCCTGCTCCAATTTGGATATCCAATTGGATCTAAATGATGCATATGCCATGAAACAGAAATGTGCGATCTATGTATTTTTGATGTCTTAATAAGCCTGTAAATTCTCTTTTTTGCTTTGATGTAACTTTGTCTATTCTGTTTCATCAGGCTGCTATCTAAAGCAATTATGGGAATTTCCAAAAGGTTGAATGCTCGATCCTCTTTAAGATTGTATGGATTAAAGGGATACGAAATACCAGCTCTGTAACCAATATGGTCGTCAAAACCAATACTGGAATCATATTTTACATTTCCTTTTTCCAAAGTTGAAAATAGATGCTGATAATTCAAATTAAGATATCGCACTCTAAATCCATTAGCAGAAAATCCTGCTAATTTATCCATCTCAGGAGGAAGAAGATGATATTGAAAACCTGCTTCTTTACTACCAAATAGACTTACACTGCTGTCTTTAAGAAGCTTAACAATTTGATTGAATTTATCCTCATCTCCAAAATAATTTCTACGTTCATCGGGGAAATTAGATTTTGTAAGAATAAAGAATGTTGAGGATGTCCTTAATTGTTTCTCTTTTTTTATGATTCTCTTAAAAAAAATTGCCGGATCGTAAAAAAGTTTTTTCCCGATTCGATACCTGAGCCATTTTGACAAGGTGGTAACACCTTTTCCTTTCTTAGCTTCCTTTTTAAATTGGTCTGCGGTTCTGAAATTCCAATATTCAACATTATGTGAGAGAGTAACTGCAAATTTTTTCCCTTCAGGCCAAATATTATTTCTGGAATATTCTTGAAATGTCCTGATCAAGATATCTTCCAATAGCTCGCAATATCTATCCACAGGAGCAATTTCTGTAATATTGAATTTGTACTGAATAGAAGTTGTGAAATCGTATGGGGACGAAGGTGAAATCTCCTTTTTACTTGTGTGTTCTTGCCAGCAGGAAAGAAAGAAAAAAGCTGAAGCTATTATATCCTTTCTGGTTCGGATAGAATTTGCTGTGTACTTTAATATTTTCCCCTGCTTGGAAAAAAGAAATGGGATATAATCTGCTTTGTATTTTACTAGATTCACATTTTCTGTCGGGTACTCTTTTTTGCTATTAAAAAATTCTATCGCAGCTGAATCATGGTAGATGTGAATAGGATATTCATCTTTTGTTTTAATACCATAATATACATGGATAGTCTCTTTAGTGATTCCGGTAAAAAATTGTGGTTTCACACCTAAGATTTTACAAAATGTGGAAAAGACATATTTAGTTTTTTGTTCAAAACTTTTATCTACATTTATATAGATATTCAAGAATTTCATTTCCATGTTAGTTCCTGATTATCTTCATTGGATCGATTTTAACAGTTCTACCTGCCGGATGAAGAGTAGTGAGCAGACTTATCACAATAGCAACTAGTGGAACGAGTATAAAATCTAAAACACGCATTTCTACAGGAAGCCAATGTAAAGGGAACCCGGGAACAGGAATTGTAATAAAATGGAATCTCATCTGAGCATATAGCAATACAACAGCAAGAACCAAACCGATGAGCGTGCCTAAAGTACCAATTATAACTCCTATGTTAATGAAGATTTTAACCACATCCTTACCGGAAGCTCCCATCGATTTTAACACACCGATCTCTACTCTTTTTTCAGTAACCAGTTTCACAAAATTCCCGCTCATATTGAAGGAAGCAATTAGAATCATAAGTGCCAGAACGATAAACATAATTGTTTTTTCCATTTTAATTGCATTGAAGAGATTAGCTTCAAATTCACTCCAATCTTCCACAATATAATCACTACCAATCTTGTTTTGAATTTCCTTGGCAATACGAACCGATCGAGCTGGATTGATAGATTTTACCTCAATCTGGGTAACTTCATCCTTAAGCCCAAGAAAATACTGACAGTTTTTGAGTGAGATATATGTATATATTCTGTCATATTCAGGCATTCCCGAAATATAAATTCCCACAACTTTTAATTTCTTACTAAGCGGGAGAAGACCAAAGGGAGATGGTTGTGTTCCAATTGGTGAAGTTAGTTGAATATACTCTCCCACTGTCGCGCTGAGAGTGAGTGATAAATCCATCCCGATAATAATCCCG
>CAZSOM010000027.1:0-11771 GCA_964608295.1 uncultured Candidatus Cloacimonadota bacterium | reverse complement strand
TTCAAACGGCTGGTCAGTTTGTCTTGGGCGTGATCGTTCCGATCCCGCCGCACACACGAAACATTAGTCGCAACAAAGAGAGATTAACTTTCTTACACTTTGTCTTTACAATATTAGTGAGTAATTCTTGATGTAATTCATAAGGAGAATGAAAAATATGGAAAAGATCACTTCAAGTTTAGAGGATTATCTCGAAGCAATTTATATCTTAGAATTAAAAAATAAAGTCGCTCGTATCACAGATATTGCTACTCATTTAAATATAAAAAAATCTTCTGTTTCCAAAGCTCTAAAAATATTAGCAGAAAAAGACCTAATTAATTATGAGCCATATCACTTTATAACATTGAAGACTTCGGGCATAATTTTAGCTCAGAGGATATTAAATAAACACAAAGCCTTTAAACGATTCTGTGAGAGTATCCTGCATATTAATGAGGAAGATTCTGATATAATAGCGTGTAAGATGGAGCATTTTGTTTCTTGTGAAAATATCCAACATTTCCTTCTTTTAATGGATTTTTTTAAAGAAAACAAGGAAATCAATGAATTATGGGAAGCAAAAATTGAGTCATTAAACAATCGCAAATAATGTGCTCATATTTTCATAAAAAATTTAGAAAAGGCTTGTTAGTTTTGTTCGCTATAAAATATTAAAAAATCTGAGTAGATTTTTTGCGTTAGAATTAAGAAAAAATCTTAATTTACTGAGTTCTTGCATTTGCATATTTTTCAGCTATTTCTTTCAAATTCTACGTTGAAATATTTAGCCAGATTAAGTCCACAAATAATGTTTCCTATGAAATAGCATAATAATTGTAATTAAACAAAAATTTTATATTTTTTTTCTTTGATTCCAAATTTTCACTTCCCGAATGCAAATCATGTATCCGGGAAGTGAAATAATACTTCTATTTCATCAAGATCATCTTCCTTGAAGTGTTTAAATTACCTGATTTAATATTATAGAAATAAATCCCGGAAGGAACGGTCTTCCCTGTTTCATCTTTTCCTTTCCAAACCACAGAATGAGTTCCAGCATCCAATTTACTATTAACTAAAGTAATTACCTTTTGTCCTTTCATATTATAAACAACTATCTGTGTTTGTTGGGAACCATCTAAAATTGAAAAGCTAATCTTTGTGGATGGATTAAACGGATTAGGATAATTCTGTAGGTTGATAACAATATCTTGAATCAAATTATCACCAATACTTGCAGGAGTATAAGTAACTTCTAAATAAGGATGTAGATTTGAATCTGAATGCTCCTTAGAATAGAATTTACTGAATTTACTTCCTGTTTGTGCTCTGATGAGAAGTCCGTAATTTTCAATATCTTCATCTATCCAAGCCTGAACAAGCTGAGTAATGTCAATGTTGTGCCATCCATCTACATTGAAACCATAGGAAGTCCAAACATAACTGTCATATTGGGCGTGTGTATGCGAATTCCAGGTTTCTTCATCCCAATCTTCAGTGATTGCATAATAATTCGTGCTGGTAGTTCCGCCTTGCGGACAACCTAGAAAACGATTCAGGTTTAAGGTTGTACTTTCAATTGTTTGTCCTGCTAACTGAGAAAGGTCAAATTTGATCATTATCCGTTCATAATGACCTACCGGCTGAAATTCTGCGACCCATAATTCAGTGATTACGGGTGATAAAGTCGGATGTTCTACATCCGTGTACATATCATCAGATGGTTCGATGACAATGGTATCTGCGTGTATTAAAGAAACAAACGCAATAATTAGAATTGATAAACTAATAAAAATTTTCTTTTTCATAATACATTTCTCCTTTTAGCTTTATTTTTTATTGGATTAAAATCCTGTCTGAAGCCTAACAATAAGTTTTCCGGCTTCTTTTGATTCGTTATCGGGAACAGTTACGGGGAATTCATAATCGAATTTAAGTTTTGTGTGTTTTTCATCTAATCCGAAAGTAATACCGGCGGTGAGATAGTTAGAAACAAAATTTTCGCATAAGATTTCATCATTTATAAACGTTGCCGAATTATCCCAATAAAAAGCATCAACATTGGAAGCTTTATTCCACGACTGATACATTACATAAGGTTGGATATAAAGAATTTTTTTACAGTTCGTTTTAAATGTGTATGCTCCTTCGATATAAAACGCATTCATTTCAAGTTCGTCTGCAAGTTTTATTGCCTCGGGAACTTTACTTCCAGTAAATCCCTTTCCAGCATAATATTCTCCGCGAACAAAAATATGATTCAAATCAAAATCAGCTCCAAAACCAAATCTATGACCTTTTTTATAAACAGGTTCATTTGTTTCTGGGTCGATATTTCCAAAGTCCTGCTTGATCAAATTGAAATATCCGCCAACTGATAATCCGGGAAAAGGAGTTCGGAAAATCAAGCCGATATTTCTGTCATATTCTGTGTCAAAAGACATTTCCTGCGGTCCATTTAAAATACCGATCTGTGTTTCAAATCCCATCGTTTCCGTGAAATCATAATCTGCTTCAAAGATAAGACCTGTTGGATGGCATTGATTTTTGAAGGCACCGAGTGAATGTGCTTTCTCTACCGTTAGCACACCGACACATTCATCGTGCATTTCAAATCCCCGCATAATATGACCTTTCATAAAACCGATTTTCATAAATTCATAAGGTTTATAAAAGAGACCTGCTTCCATAAGTAGAATATTTATGCCAAGTCCGCCCGTGCAAGTTGCCATTCCGACTTCCATATTGTATTCGATGTTTTCTTTGAACGTGCCTTCTGCTTCAATTGTTGCGCTTCGCACCGTAAATTTGTTTACTGGAACCGTATAAATCGTATTCTCAAAATTTCCCTGCCACGATGAATCTTGAGCAACATCATTATCTCCGAAATACGATTCAGCCTGAATCACAATATTTGTGTGAATTTCAGGTAGTTCAAATTCTGCAAATAAAACAGTCTGCAAAATCAGTACTAATGTAATCATTGTTAATAACTTCATAATTTTTTCTCCTTTTTTTTTCTAAAATTTAACTAACAATTTTAAGCGACTAAGAATCATTCTCAATCACTATATTTTTTAATTGGACTACACATTATAGCATAATCCATTATTTTAATCCGTTAATCTATAAACATCTTTTTGTTTTGCAAATGCACAACTTCCGCATCCGCTCGAACAAGTTCCACAGTTAAATACAACTTTTTCAATGAAACTCTTCTGAATAAGAATTCGTAACATTCCATCTAAGGCACTTTCGGGAATATTTAAATGAATTGCTATTTCTTCAATATTCAGTGATTTCCTTTTGTTGAACAATTCTTTTATCTCTCTTAACATTTTATTTCACCTTTATGAATTCAGCAGATTTTCTTGGAATTATGAACCTTGTCTCACCTACACCAACAATTAGATTTGTTTCGTTTGGATTATTTTTATGAACAAAAATCATACTACTTGGAGCAATCCCCATTTCGATAGTCTGTTTATCGGGATTAGATCTGATAATATATTTTTGATCTTCTACAGTATCAGAAAGAGAAATGCAATGTCTGAATTTTCTTTCTCCTCGTCCACCACCTTTTCTGTGTCTGTTTCCGCAACAATTTGTATTATTTTTTCTCCCAAACCCAAACATTTTATTCTCCTGTTATGCTGAAACTTCGGTGTTCTTTGATGTTGCTTTCATTGCAAAATAGATAACAACGGACACTGAAACCAAAACTCCAATCCATATTGCAGATATTGCAGGTTGGATAGGAAACATACTGATTTGATAAAACAGAGTTGAAACTATCCACGCTAAAACAGTGAGATACAAAACTGAAAATAGCGTCCATTTTATATTTGTTTCGCGATAGACTGCAGCAATTGCCGCTACACAAGGCATATAAATAAGAATGAATAATAGATAAGCAAATGCAGCTTTACTGTTTCCAAATCTTTTCTTCATTTCAGAAAAAGTATTTACACTTACTTCTTGTTCATCTGCCTGAGTTTCTAAATCTCCCAAATCTTCTTCAATTGCTACTCCAATTGGATCTTTGAATGCTCCTCCAATTCCTGAAATTCCATCTCCAACAGAATTGAAAGATTCAATAATTCCATCCCAAAAGTTGAAATCTTCCTCAACTTCATCGCCTTTATCAGAAAGAGAAGCATAAAGATTGTCAAGAGTTCCAACAACAGCTTCTTTAGCAAAAATTCCTGTGAAAAGTCCTACTGTTGCAGGCCAGTTTTCTTCGCTAATTCCCATTGGTTGGAATATTGGTGTGATTGATTTTCCAATAGAACTGAGCAGTGAATTTTCAGAATCTTCATTTCCAAAAGAGCCGTCTGTTCCAATTGCATTTAAGAAACTAATTACAATTACTACGATTATGATAACCTTTCCTGCCCGAACAATAAAACTTTTTAATTTTTCCCAAGTATGCATCATAATTCCGTTAAAAGTTGGAATGTGGTATGGTGGAAGTTCCATTACAAAAGTAGATGTTTCTCCTTTTAAAATTGTTTTTTTGAAAAGCAATCCTGATAATACAGCCAGCAATATTCCCGTCATATAAATTGCGAAGACCACAAGACCGCCATTGTGTGGAAAAAAGACAGTTGCAAACAAAACATAAACAGGCAATCTTGCTCCACAACTCATAAAAGGATTCATCAGAATTGTAAGGATTCTATCACGATTATTCTCTAAAGTTCTTGTTGCCATAATTGCAGGGACATTGCAACCAAAACCAACTAACATCGGAATAAATGCTTTTCCTGGTAAACCAACAAATCTCATAAATCTATCCATCACAAATGCTGCACGACTCATATAGCCGGAATCTTCTAAAATGGAAAGAGCTAGGAACATAAAGAAAATTGGTGGGATAAATGTTGCGACAGTTTGAATTCCTCCACCGATTCCACCTGCTAGAAATGTTGTTAGCCATACAGGAAAATGAAGGTTTGTCAAAACGTTACTAAAGCCATCTACAAAAATCGTACCCGTGAAAATATCAAAAAAATCAATAAATGCACTGCCAACATTGATAGTGAGCATAAAAACAAGATACATCACACCAAAGAAAACAGGAATTCCCAAAAATCGATTTAGGACAAATTTATCAATATTGTCTGAAACTGTTTTTCTTATTTGATCGTGACGATGAACAACATCTCGCGATAGTCCGTGAATAAAACCATAGCGACCATCTGCAACAATTATATCAACTTCTTCACCAGTATGTTTCTCAATTTTAGTCGCTTCTATATCTACTAATTCCTGAAATTTATTATCGGTAATATCGGTTGCAATTTCATCTAATTCCAAAAGTTTAATTGCTAACCATCTGTTATCTACTTTGTGCTCATCACTGATTTTTATTGTTTTTTCAGAAATCTGAATAATTGAATTTTCAACAACAGAATCGTATTGTACTTTTGTTTTGGAAATCTGCCTTTTTTCCCCAGCATCGTTAATGCAATCTTTCAATTTATCCAAACCACTTTTCTTGCTGGCAATCATTGGTATGACCAAGCATCCAAGATGTTCTGCAAGATGTTCCACCTCAATATGAATCTTTCGCTGTTTAGCAATATCCATCATATTCAGAGCTACAATTACAGGAATTTTCATTTCCAAAAGTTGAGTTGTTAAATATAAATTTCGTTCTAAGTTTGTTGCATCAATAATATTTACAACCAGATCAGGTTTTTCTTTCAGTATAAACTCACGAGATACTTTTTCATCGAGAGAATAGGCGGAAAATGAATAGATCCCAGGTAAATCAATAACTTTAACATCAATTTCTTGATGTGAATAATTACCTTCTTTGTGCTCTACGGTTACTCCCGGCCAATTTCCTACTTTTTGTTTCGAACCAGTGAGCGCATTGAAAAGAGTGGTTTTCCCGCTATTAGGATTTCCTGCCAATGCGATTGTCAGTTTCTTCATTTAATAACCTCCACTTCCAAGGCATCAGATTCATTTTTCCTTAACGTCAGGCTATAACCTTTTATCTTTATCTCAATCGGATCACCCATTGGTGCTTTGCGAATTATTGAAAAAGTCTCACCTTTTACTAATCCCATTCTCAACAATTTTTGTCGGTAATGCCTGTCTTTTGTTAAAAATCCAACAATTTTGCCGTTAATTCCAACATCCATTTCCTTTAACTTCATTTTGCCTCCTATATATTTTATCTAATTCAATTCTAATTGAAAACATAAGTTAGCCATGTCCCTCAATGTTTCCAATGGCTAACTTTTTAAATGTAACTAATATGTCAAATTCTTTTTTTTCTGTGTTAAAATTTTCTAGTAAATATCAGGTCAGATTCGAAACAATAATATTAATACCTATTACCACAATAAGAATGGAAGCAACAATTCCAAATACTCCCTGTATTTTTCTTAGTTTATTCATGCTATGTATAGGAATTCTGGAAATCAAATCTCTCGATTTTATAGCTACCAAGCCCATCAGTGATATTGTTATAGCCATACCTAGAGAAAAGAAAACAACGCTTAAAAAACCATATAGAAATACACCCAAATATATACTAAACAAAATTATCGCCATTGATATCGGGCATGGAATAAGACCAGAGAAAACTCCAATAAGTAATTCGTTTTTCTGTGAGGTAATATTATGCTGATGTTTATCTCCTTTAACTTTCTGCCAAAAATAATAAAGACCTAGAAAAGTTATCAATACTCCTCCAGCAATAGCGATATATCCCTGAATTTCCTGGCGACCATGCATTTTTACAGATCGTAAAAGAAGTCCAAAGATAATCCCCAAAATTACAGCCAGACTGCTGTGTGTAAGAGCTACCATAAAGCCTATTTTCAAAGCTTTAACAGGTTTTTCTTTTTCCTTTAAAAAATATGCACCTACTATCATTTTGCCATGCCCAGGACCTATTGCATGAATTACACCAAAAGCAAATGAGATAGAAATAAGAATTAGAAAGTATTGCAAATTGAACTTTTCTTTCAGATTTTTCAGCAATTTATTTAATTTGTTGTTCATCTCTTTCTGCCATTGTGCAATCTCGTGCCAGATAGAACTTTTCTGAAACAACGATGCTGATTCTTTTGCTTTAGATTTTTTTCCCGTAAAAGGGTTTGCTTGAGCTTCCAAAACGAAGCACCCAACTAATAGAATTAGTAATATATAAATTTTGATGGCTTTCATTATTCCTTCCAAAAATTGAATTGATAAGTTATCCTGTCCGGCATGGAGTATTCTGTGGTAATCCCATCAACTGCATTAACCTGAAAACTCTCTTTTCGCGGAACGATTTCGCAAAAGATCGTTTCATCAAAAAAACAGATTTTAAGATGAACAGGTTTGGTTCCAGCCGAAATCCGCCAGGGAATGAAGAAGTGGTAAACTAATGTTTCATCGATACACTCAGCTTTGAAATTAGAAACTTCCTTAACTTCATATTGCTGGCTATCCACAAAGAATTCGGCAAAATAACCGGATTCCACCAGATAACTAAAAGCTTCTTTTTCAAGGATTTTATTCTCTTCCGGTGAAATATTGAAATCCTCATCTTCCGTATAATCTATAACAACCTGCCAACTGAACATATCGTCAAAATACCAGGTCATCTGTAATCCTTCTAAACCATTTTCACTCATTACAACATTCGTACTGTATTCGATAAACATATGTGGGTGTGCAATAAGTACTTCATGAAAAATGATAATACAAAGAACCGTTAATAATTTTAAAAAACTCATTTATTCTTACCAAATTTTTTTTTGCATTATGGATATTTTTTTGTTTACTGTTTTGAGAGCAAGTTTTTTTTGCTTAGCAGGAGTTGGTAATATGAGATTAGTATTGATATTTGTAATGTTTGTTTTTGGAATTGGTTTGTATGCTGTTCCACTTATAGTTGATGTAACTATATATTTTGAGAATCAGATTAACGTAAACTGGAAAATGGTTAATCCTTTAGAAAATATGAAAATAGAAATTGTGTGTCTACAGAATGAAAACCGGCAGCAGATATTAATTGAAGATAAATATATATCTGGTGACTATGGTTTTGTAAGCACAAAAGAACTTTACAATGTGAAAATTGATCCTACTTTCCTACCAGATTCATTAAGTATTGAAGACATAATTTTGTTTCCTAAACTGCTTTTCGATAGCAGAATCTATTATGAAATGATAGAAATCCCTGCGGGAAGATACCATCTTATTTCAGAAGGAAATATTATCGAACCAATTTCCTGCAGATCATTTTATATTAGTAAATTTGAAGTAACAAATGAACAATTTCTCAGCTTTATTAATTACGACGGATATGATATTGAAGAATATTGGCAGATAGCCAAAACAATTATGGCAAATCCTGCGGTAGGATGGAATTATCAGGGTAAACTTCAGATGTGCAAGCCATTGGATTGGGACCTGATGAATGAACCTTACTGGAAAAATGCTGAATCTAATTTAACTTATGGTCCCGTAACCAATATTCGCTGGTTTGAAGCTAACGCTTTTTGTAATTGGATTAATGCTGAATTGCCTACTATAAAACAAATGCAGTCGGCTTTTTCAGTTTGTGAGAACAACGCTTCAAATCTGTTCAAAGGAATTGGAATTTATTCGAAAAGCAGTTTTCCTCTCCAAAATATTAATGGTGGAGTTTCCGAATGGCTGAGAAGCGGTGTTCCTCCGATGCAACTCTCTTGTTCAGCTGGATGTAATGAAATGTTTTTTATGGGAAATAATGGAGAAAACTTGGATTCAGATTTTTTTTATGAAGTAAAATGCCCATTGTACAGAAATCCAATTCTGGGTTTCAGGTTTATAGTTAAGTAATTATTGTTTTTAAAAGGTTTTTATTGTTCTTGTTAGTTAACATATTTACCTCTTATCAATGCTCACTTAAGCATTATAACAAAATTATTTTGACAATTATAATTTTGGATAATAGATGTCATTTATAAATTTTTGGTAAGTATCCAACTTGATGTGCTTTATAGATTAATGTTGTTTTTGAAGATGATGCGACTAACAAACGTGTCAGTGCTCTGTATAAAAGAAAAGCAAGAAGAGCACCGCACACGCGAAACATTAATCAACATTCCGCTTCGCTCCATGTTGATTAATGGCGGCGTGCCCCTACTAAAAAACTCGCAACCGTATCAAAGCGAAACATCGTTTAACACTACGTCCACGGAAACTCACAAACAAACAACCCTTGACTTTATATTTGCTCGTCTTTTATCATCTCGCTAATCACATCAGGATTTGAAAAACAAATCCAATGTTCATGGCAAGATGACGTGGCACGCCGCCATTATACCCAATATAGAATTAAATATTAAAATTTAATATTTTCATCTCTAGTTTTAAAATCTGCAGTGAACCATAGTATAATCGACATAGCTTATTTAATTTCTGAATCATAGATATGCTGCGTATCTCCTTAATTCAATCAATACTAAATTTAAATTTCCACAGCTAACCAATTATATATCTCTTGATATCGCTCTAAATACATCATATCAGCGAATGACCTGTTTTCTTGTGAAAGCTTTTTTTTTAGAAACTCACCATGAGTCTTTTCATATCTATTCTTTATCTTTTGTTCAAATTTCTGTATATCTATACAAGTAAATTGCTTTCTTGTTATTTTAACATAAATATCCCGGTCATACGCACAAATCATAAAGGCTTCTTCAATATTGTTTATATGAATGTTTCCCAGGTAGCAGACTTCGACATTTGGTATAAGTATTTTATATAGTTTTTCGTTTTTCGCCTTCAATTCTTCAGCAAACAAAATTTTTCTAACTAAATCGTCTTTCAATAATTTAATAACAATTGTTATTGGTTCATGAACAGTGAAGAATTCTGAAAAATGGTCAACTATTACATTTCTGAATAAATATTCATCTGGAATCTCAAAATCGAAGAGAGATACTCCTCCCAATAAATAACAGAGACTATTTTCAGATTGTGGATAAGTAAAATTTTCATTCTTGTTATTAATTATATGTTTACTTTCAATAATCTTAAGGAAATTATTTTTACTGGTCACATGCACATACCCATCCCTTACGGAATGAAATAATTTATATTTTAAGATATCTGATTCTACCATAATCTCACTCTTAAACAGTTAACGTCACTAATCAGCCACGTGGCTTTTTGCGTCGGCTGAATTAGCCTTGTTAGCTACTGATACAACCTTTTTATATAATTCCAAGAAATCTTCGTAAGAGAGATCACTCTTGGCAACATTTGTGCACCATACGAAAATTTTAAAATCTGCTGGACCTTTGCCTTCATCAACCTTCAATTTACACCTTAAAGAATGTGAATTTCGATTTAATCATAGACATGAAAATCTATATGATCTTTTATTGAGTATGTTAAGAGAAAAGCCGCTTAAGTTGTCATGAACCATCTTTTTTTGTTAACTCAACATAAATTCATAACAAGATTTTTCATACGCTTCCCTTTCAATTTGATTTGATGGAATTAGATTGTAACAACTTGCACCATAAATGTCATTAAGCTTATATTTAGCTAATTTCTGTATCTCACTTAAAGATTTTGACTCTCCATGAAATAATTTAGTTTCAGAAGTTAGAATTGAATAAGAAAAAATTACGCCAGTAGGATCTAATTCGAAATACAAACGAGCTTTTTTTATTTCATTCACAATTACATTTAATACTGCTGTCATTGTATCCTCCTTTATAAAAATTTAAAAGTACTGTAGCTTTTCGGCTGATAATTGCTCAAGAATTATATTTTAACAGAATTCATTTTTATACTTTAATCACTTATAGATTTTGGTATTTTTATATTATGTTCTCTTAATTTGGCTATCAAGTTGGTTTCACAAATTTCCTCATCATATCTCCAATATATTAATTTTACTTTCTTATTCTTACATTTATTATATTTTTTTTTATCAAGTTTTTTTTGTTTTTCAAACGATTTAATGCCACCAAAGAAATCAATTGGTTCAAAATGTTGGCGACCTTGATACTCAAAAGCAATTTTTTTATTTGATACAAAGATATCAAAGTGCTGGGGTTTAAGCCATGCTAGGCTTGCTTGGTGCAAGGCATTTGAAAAATATTTTTTAATAAGGTTATATAATATCATCTCCGATACCCAACCCTCACCGATTTTTGGTAATCCATGATTTACTCGAAAATTGTTTTCTGCTTCACGGTAAATTGTTTTTAGTAACGCTGTAAATGGGTTCTCAGAGTATTCATAAAAACCTGCTCTGAAGCATTTATGTCTTATTATCTTCATATTTACTTCATATAATTTTGAATTTTGAATATTATGATTTCTTCCAGTATATTCTAACTCAATATTTTTTGTCTCAATACCACCTCGATAATATGTATCGATTTGTTCAAATCCTTTTAAATCTTTAAAATCAGGCTCATGTTTTTTTTTCTTAAACCAATTCCATTTCCATAATATTGAAACAAACACAATAATAGCTTTAATAGTTAATTCATTTTCAACAATCTGAAGGTATTTTTTGTATGGGCAATTAACCCATACTCCATAAAAAATTTGAGGTTCCATTGGAAAAATATCACGACAATATTGTATTTGATTTGGAAATTTATCAAAAACTAATCCTGTATAACATTTATCACTTAAATCATCAAAAGTATTATAAATATTTGTATAATCGAAATTGTTTTTATAAAATTGGCAAAAAGAATAAAAACTATTCTTACTTGTTGAATCCAAGCAAACACTGTTATTAAAATCTTTTGTACGTGAATTGATTA
>CAZSOM010000026.1:0-11972 GCA_964608295.1 uncultured Candidatus Cloacimonadota bacterium | reverse complement strand
CACGAAGTGTATCTAGTACTTTGTAGCAGTTAGGTTGGGAAATATCTTCCAAGTTTATAGCTCCAAAACTGTGTTGACACATTTTCACAAAATCAATGATCTTTTGCGGATTGTTCTTTCCATTTTCGTCTTTACTGTCCACGCATAGAGCAACTCCATCCACTCCACCTAGATATTTCATCAGGAAAGCTTTTCCTTCCATCACACCTAATCCACCAGGAGGAGTACAGTCACCGTCACCCAACACACGAGTAGAATCACTGATAACAGCTACCAGATTGCCACGATTGGAAAGATCAAAGCTTGTATCGTTATCATCTCGAATGGTTGTAGAAATTTTGGAAACACCTGGTGTATACCAAACGTTGAACCAGTTAAATCCAAATACTCCTGCTTTAGGAACTGTCTGAATTTTGCCACCGTAAAAAGCATGAGCATCTTCCGCCATTTTTTTCAAGAATATTGTTTTACCCTTGGCAATTTGTTCCTGTGTAAAATCATCAGGAAAGACCTCATCTAAATTTGTCAGATCAATCTTTAATTTGTTCATAAACAATACTCCACTTATTTTTTATAACTTAATAGTCTTAATTAACACCACACTTAAGTTTGATCTTCACTTTATTCTAAATTAATTGATTTCAGTTTCTGAATAGTATTGGTAATAATATCTATTGCTTTTTCTATTTCATCTTCAGTTGTCATTTTCCCGGTAGAAAACCTGATCGTTCCCATCGCAAAATCCAGTGGAACTTTCATCGCAGATAACACAGTTGAGACTTTTATTGAATCAGAATGACAGGCAGCTCCAGCAGATGCAGCAACATCCTCCATTTCAGATAAAATTAGATTTGCTTCAAGATTTGGAAAACTTATACTCAAAGTATTTGGTAAACGCTTCTCAGGATGTCCGTTCAATTTTATTTCAGGAAATTTATCCAATAATCCATTGTGTAATTTATCTCTCATTTTTTTAAAATGTGTTACATTATCAGAAAGATCACGATCTGCAAGTTCACAAGCTTTTCCCAAACCAACTATCTCTAAAACATTTTCCGTGCCGGCTCGTAAATTTCGTTCATGATCTGCACCGTGAATTAGCTTTGTTAATTTTACTCCTCTTCTGATATATAACGCACCTATTCCTTTGGATGCATAAAGCTTATGACCAGCAATTGAAAGTAGATCAATTTTTAATTCATTAACTTTAACAGGAATTTTTCCCATGGACTGAGCTGCATCAGTGTGCATGTAGATATTCTTTTCTTTTGCGATCCGGGTAATTTCTGCTATTGGTTGTATCGTTCCGACTTCGTTATTGGCATGCATGATCGAGATCAAGATTGTTTGTGGTTTGATCGCTTTTTTTACATCTTCAATATTGATCAAACCGAATTCATTGACTGGCAGATAAGTAACTTGAAAACCTTCCGTTTCCAGGAATCTGCAGACTTCGATCACAGCAGGATGCTCAATGCTTGATGTGATGATATGATTTCCCTTTGCACGATTGGCAAAAGCAATTCCTTTGATAGCATAATTATTTGATTCTGTTCCGCCACTGGTAAAAATAATTTCATCTGGAAAACAGTTTATCATTTCTGCAATTTGTTTCCTTGCTTTTTCCACCGCTTTCCTGGTTTGAATTCCAAAGTTATGAGAAGAAGATGGATTACCGAAATATTGATCGAGATATGGTTTCATTACTTCAACAACTTCCGGATCAATCGGAGTTGTTGCATTATAATCAAGATAAATTGGATTCATCTATTTTCCTTTCTGATTTACTTTAAATATTAATATCTCAGAAGCTACTAATCTTATTTTCTATATTCTTCAACACCTGTTTTATAGATATCGTTCCCTAAAACATCATTTGCCACAACACAAGGAAAATTCTCAACTCTCATTTCTCGTATAGCTTCCGGTCCCAGATCTTCATATGCTATAACTTTTGATTCTTTTATTGATGCAGCTATAACAACTGCAGCGCCACCAACAGCAGCTAAATAAACAGACCTATTCTTTATCATTGAATCTATCACGGATTGATTTCTTGGTCCTTTACCTATCATTGCTTTCATACCAACATCAAGTAGAGCAGGTGCGTAAGGATCCATCCTATAACTCGTGGTTGGTCCTGCTGAGCCAATCGGTTTTCCTGGAGGAGCTGGAGCAGGTCCGACATAATAAATTACTTGTCCTACCGGATCAAAGGGTAGCTTTTCACCTTTTTCTAAGAGTTCAACAAGTCTTTTATGAGCTGCATCTCTTCCTGTATAAACTGTCCCTGTAATATAAACTTGATCTCCGATTTTCAATTTTTCCAGTTCTTCTGTTTTTAAAGGTGTAGTTAAATGTATTTCCATCATTATCTCCTTATATTAGCAACTAACAATACGAACAAGTTCTAAATAATACTAGTGTGATTCGTTGCTAATCAAATTATCGCACTTTTGTGTCGAGCAGCATGGCATTGAACATTCACGGCAACTGGCATGGATGCTATGTGACATGGTTTGGAAAGAATTTGTACGGCTAATGCAGTTGTTCTTCCGCCAAGTCCTTGTGGTCCAATTCCCAGGTTATTAATCTTTTCTAACATTTCTGCTTCTACTTTAGCCCATTTTGGATCAGGATTTTTTTCTGTTAAAGAACGTAAAAGTGATCTCTTTGCCAGTAGTGCACTTTGCTCAAAGTTTCCACCTAATCCAACCCCAACAATTACCGGTGGACAGGGATTACCCCCTGATCTGCTTATGCGATCTACCACAAAATCAATTACACCTTCAATACCATCGGCTGCTTTCATCATTTTAACTTCACTCATGTTTTCTGATCCACCACCTTTGGGCGTAACAGTAATCTTTATCTTATCACCAGCGACAATATCAGTGTAAATTATAGCTGGAGTATTATCTTTTGTGTTTACTCGGTCTATTATTGGATCATTAACCATTGATTTTCGAAGATATCCATCTTTATATCCCTGTCTAACACCTTCGTTTATGGCATCGGTAAAATCTCCACCTACAAGATGAACATCCTGACCAAGTTCCACAAAACACACCGCAACTCCAGTATCCTGACATATTGGCATCTGCTCTTTCTTAGCCAATTCGTAATTTTTCAATAAGATGTCTAGCACACTTTTTGCAGTAGGAGATTCTTCTTTTTCTTTAAATTCTTTGATTTTGAAAATCACATCTTTTCCAATGTAATAATTTGCATCAATGCAAAGTTTTTTTACAACAGGAATCAGTTCTTTTACATTCACTTCCCGCATAGGATTACCTCATGTATTTGATTATTTTTATTATTCTACACTAAACCTTCTCAAATATAATCTTCTACATGCTTCAAGCTTAGTTTTCCAAGTTTAATACCGGATTTAGTTTCTTGAAGCATGAGTTCCAGCTTGATGTCCAACTCCTTTTTTCAATTGGAAGTCATCATATTTCATGGCAGATACAATGGTTTATCCCTCGGTAACCTGGAAGAATTCTCCATCTATGTAAATATTTATCATTTCTCTTTGAATGCTCATTTGATATTCTCCTCCTTAATTTTTCACACTTTCTTCTGCTCTTTTAACTTATTTTTTTAAAAATTCTATCTGTTTATTTTACTGTTAAATTATTATCATTTATCCTTTGCTATTAAATATTCATAATATTTCATATTATCAATAAATAACTTATAAAAAAGCACAATCAGTAAGATGTTGTCAATTTAATATTATTAATTTTTACTTCTCACTTTTTAATATTTAAAATGTTAAATAACGTAAATTTATTTCTATAACTACATCATTATTGCTTATGTCTTTCCTCACATAATTCTAACAAAATACCATGAGTTGACTTTGGATGTAAAAAAGCTATATCAGCATTATGAGCACCTTTTCGAGGAGTAGTATCAATGAGTCGAACACCTTTTTTTTCTATCTCTTTCAATCTGTCTGAGAGGTTATCGGTACTTAAAGCTATATGGTGTATACCTTCTCCCTTTTTTTCGAGATATTTGGCTATCGTGCTCTCTGCGGAAGTTGGTTCCAGAAGTTCAATTCTAACCTCTCCCACCGGAATAAAGGCAACACGTACTTTCTGTGATTCTACAACCTCGATCGATTCAATTTCCAAACCTAATTTCTTATAAAATTCTGCTGCCTTTTCGATGCTGTGAACTGCAATTCCAATATGACTTATCTTTTTCGTCATCTTATTCTCCGCTATCTTTCAGATCAGTTTCAGCTAATTTAAAACCTAATTTCAAAGCTTTCATGTTCATGTCTTTGAATTGAGGTTTCACTGAATTGCAAACTGCTGTTCTTAAGGAAGCTTCTGAAACTACACCAGTTACTTTTACCAAATATCCAAGTGATAGAATATTGGTAGGAAGTTCCGAACCAAGTTTCTTTAAGGCAATTTCAGTGAAAGGATGTTCATGGATCTCTGATTCCATCATGGGAATATTTTTCACCTTGGAACTATCCACGATCAGGATACCATCATCCTTTAGATTTACAGCAAATTTATCACAGGCCTTCTGTGTGAGAGCAAGCAGTACATCGAAATTTACTGCTTCGGGATAATAGAATTCGTCATTACTGATAATGACGTCTGCCCGACTTGCTCCACCACGTGATTCCGGTCCATAGCTTTGAGTTTGTGTAACATTCACTTTATCCAAAACTGCAGCTCTTGCCAAGATGATTCCGGCTGTAATTAATCCCTGACCACCACTACCGCTCAATCTGATCTCTTTTTTAAATTTCTCGGTTTTCATTTTTTTTCTTCCTTTGGTTTTTGCAAAGACTGAACTAATTTATCATAAACCGCAGTATATTCAGGTACTGATTCTTCTACAAAAATTCCTCTGGGTATTTTTCCTACTTTTTGTTCATCTGGAAGCTCGTTGTATTTTTTCTCTGCAATTACATTATCCTTCATGGCTTTTAACATATCAGCAGGAGATCCCTTTTTATTTAATCTACCAAAGATCACAGGGCACGAACTAACTATCTCGACAAGAGAAAATCCTTTATGCTCAAGTGCTTTGCTGATGAACATTTTAGCTTCCTGAACATGAAACGCTGAGGTTCGGGAAACAAATGTTGCTCCAGCTCCAATAGCAAGTTTACAGATATCAAATGATCTATCAATATTTCCATATGGAGATGTAGTTGCTATTGCGCCTTTGGGAGTAGTTGGAGAATATTGTCCACCTGTCATACCATAGATATTATTATTTATCAGGATAACTGTCATATCAATATTTCTTCTAGCTCCGTGAATAAAATGATTTCCACCAATTGCTGTTGCATCACCATCACCGGTTATTACCACAACCTTCATTTCCGGTTTAAAGAATTTTACTCCGGTTGCGTAAGCGATAGCACGTCCGTGCAGACTGTGAAGAGTGTTGAAATCTACATATACAGGCATACGGCTGGAACAGCCAATACCAGAAACCATAGCGATATCATCTTTTTTATAACCGAGTTCCGAAATTGCACGGATTGTTGCTCCTAATACGATACCATTGCTACAGCCGGGACACCAGACATGGGGAAACTTTTTATCGTGTCGTAAATATTTATGGATTTGGGCTTGAGGTATATTACTCATTTTACTTAACCTCCTTTATCACCTTTAGAATTTCTTCGGGATTGATCAACTCCCCATTGTTTTTGTTAATTCCAATGATGTTTTTAGATTTTCTAAGTTCATAATTCCAGATTGCTCCCATCACTCTTTTAATAGATTTAGAAAGCTGCCCTTCATTGAGTTCCGGAACAATTATAGCTTTTTTATTGCCCAAATATTTTTTAACAGCTTCATCTGGAAATGGCCAAATAGTTAAGGGTCTTAACATTCCAACCCTTATTCCTTTTTTTCTGGCCTTAAGCACAGCTTCCTTGGCAGCTCTGGAAGTTATTCCTGCTGCGAAGACAGCGATTTTGGCATCATCCATCATATAGCTTTCAATTTGGACGATATCATCAATATTATGAGCTATTTTATTTCTTAATCTCTGCATCATCACAGCCGTTTCACTGGCTTTATTGGTTGGATAACCTTTTGCATCATGAGCTAATCCTGTAACGTGAAAGCGATAACCTTCACCAAAACTGGCTAACGGCATGGGATACTTGGGATTTTCGGGATAATGATTATACCATTCCGGCGGTATTGTAGGTTTTACTCTATTTACCACCTTAATGTTCTTCAAGTCAGGAAGTTCAATTCTTTCCCGCATATGACCCAATACTTCATCTGATAATAATGTGACACAAGTTCTATATTTTTCAGCCAGATTAACTGCTCTAACAGCTAATTGATAACTTTCCATTACGGAATTTGGATAAAGTGTAATTGAAGGTGCATCACCATGATTTCCCCAACGGGCCTGCATAATATCAGCTTGTGAAGGTTTGGTTGGCATACCGGTACTGGGACCACTTCGCATCACGTTCACTACTACACATGGTGTTTCTACCATTTTGGCATAACCTATACCTTCCTGCATCAAAGAAAATCCAGGGCCACTGGTTGCTGTCATTGATTTAGCCCCTGCTAATGATGCACCAACAATGGCAGCCATACTAGAGATTTCATCTTCCATCTGGATGAATTTCCTACCCATTTTAGGCATTTCAACTGAGCATATTTCCGCAATGTTAGTAGAAGGTGTAATTGGATAACCTGCAAAGAAATTAACTCCTGCTGCTAAAGCACCTCGGGCAATTGCTTCATTTCCTTGCATCAATACTGTTTTTGATTCTTTTTTAGCCATTTGTCCTCCTACCTTTTTGCACCGGTGATAGCAAAATCAGGGCATAACCGGTCACACATTTCACAGTGTATACATTTCTCTGGATGAGGTACATAAGGCGCACCATCCGGTCTTCTTCCTAAAGCACCCGTAGGACAAAAAGCAACACAAATCCCGCATCTTTTACACCAGTCATAATAGATGTAAACCGGATTTTTTTTATAATCTCCTGTAGATTTAACTTCCGGAACTTCTACTTCCATTTTGGAATGCTTATCATCTTTATTGAAAACCATTCCCTCCTTAAGCTTCTCTACATCAACTATTTTCTTTGAACCGCTGGCAACCTTGTTACTGACTTTTTTCGTTGCTTTAGCCGGTTTTTTTGGAACACTCATATAGTCTCCTCAAAACACTGAGTATGAACACATTTACAGCATTTAAATATTTTATTAATTTTTTCTATTTTTATAATGTTTTCGGTTGTTAATTTATTGAACTGGCAATCTTGGTAGTCCATTCTTTTAAAAGCTCTCTATCTATAATTCTTTCAACTCAAAGATCCTGTCTCTGAGTTCAGCCGCTTTTTCAAAATTTAGATTTTCCGATGCTTCTTTCATCTCTTTTTCCAATAACTCCACGATACTCTCCATGGAATCTAACTCTAAATATTCCTTGAACTTATCTCTATCTGATTTTTTCTCTTTTGCACCAGATTTTTGATAACCGTCGGCAACACTTGTAGAGATCATTATGTCGTCAATGTTTTTCTTAATAGTCTGAGGAGTGATATTGTTCTTTAAATTATACTGTTTCTGTATGGCTCTTCTACGGTTAGTTTCCGTGATAGCAATTTCCATGGCTGAAGATATTTTCTCGGCATAGAATATCACTTTTCCATTAGTGTTCCGAGCCGCCCGTCCTGATGTTTGAATTAGTGATCTGGCTGAGCGCAAAAAACCTACTTTGTCTGCATCAAGAATGGCAACCAATGATACTTCAGGAAGATCAAGACCTTCTCGCAGCAAGTTTATTCCCACCAGAACATCAAATTCATCCATACGTAATTCTCTTATAATCTTGGAACGTTCCATAGTGGCGATTTCACTATGCAGATATCTAGTTCTAATTCCAGCTTTGCTCAAATATTCCGATAGATCCTCTGCCATTCTCTTTGTGAGTGTTGTTACTAGTATTTTCTCTTTGCGTGCTGTACGTTCATTGATCTGTTTGATAAGATCATCAACTTGTGTATCAATTGGCTTCACTTCGATTACCGGATCAATTAAGCCAGTGGGACGGATAACCTGTTCTACAAAAACCCCATCTGTTTTTTCCATCTCATAATCAGCAGGAGTTGCCGAAAGAAAGATCACCTGGTTTATTTTCTTCTCAAATTCATCAAATTTTAAGGGTCGATTATCGAAAGCTGAGGGAAGCCGGAAACCATAGTCCACCAGATTTTTTTTTCGGGTATAATCTCCACCGTACATTGCATGAACCTGAGGAATTGAGGCATGTGATTCATCTATTACCATTAGAAAATCTTCCGGGAAATAATCTAACAGACAATAAGGAGGATCACCTTTTTTCCCGCCGGTTAAATGCCTTGAGTAATTTTCGATACCAGAACAAAATCCAAGCTCGTTCAGCATTTCCAGATCGAAATTTACTCTCTGCTGTATCCTTTGAGCTTCCAATAGTTTTCCATTCGATTCATAATATTTTATTCTATCCTTTAATTCTTCTTTAATCTGCTCTGTAGCTTTTTTTAAAGTATCTTTGGAAGTTATAAAGTGATTCGCCGGATAGATCGGATATTCATCAACTTCTTCTAAGATTCGATTATTCAAGGGATTTATCCGTGAGATATTTTCAATCACATCACCAAAGAACTCAATTCGAATTGAATTTTCCAGGTAAGCCGGGTAGATATCGACAATATCTCCCCGAACCCGGAATGCTCCCCGTTCAAAAGCTATGTCATTCCTACCGTAATGGATATCAATAAGTTTTTTAAGAAGTTCATCCCGCTCTATTGTTTCACCCACTTTTATGCGAACAAGCGCATCACGATAGTTCTGCGGAGTTCCTAAACCATAAATACAGGAAACACTTGCCACGATGATCACATCACGACGTTCCATCAAACTCATAGTAGCACGAAGCCGTAATTTTTCTATTTGGCTGTTGATATCTGAATCCTTCTCGATATAGATATCCTGACCGGGAATGTAAGCTTCGGGTTGATAATAATCATAATAACTGATGAAAAACTCTACAGCGTTTTCAGGAAAGAGTTGTTTGAATTCTCCGTACAATTGAGCTGCCAGGGTTTTGTTGTGGGAAATAACAAGAGTTGGTTTGTTCACCTCTTTTATAACATTAGCTACGGTAAAGGTTTTCCCTGAGCCAGTTACACCTAGAAGTGTCTGGAATTTCTCGTTATTTTCAATACCTTCCACTAAAGCAGATATTGCCTGTGGTTGGTCACCTCTTGGCTGATAATTAGATACAATCTTAAATTCATCCATTCTATTTTCCCCGAAAACTTCTAAATAACTTAATTTTCTTCTTTTAAATGGCAAGAATTATATTGTTGAAAATCGAAGGTAGATAGTATTTCATAGTTTTTTTAACTACATAGTTAATATTTTTCTGTATAACAAAAAAATACAAAATTTTTTCGCAATTTCTTTCTGTACTCTAACTGTTAGTATAATAATTAATTAGAATAACTATTAATTGTATAAACGTAAAATATAAATATTTTTTTTGAGTGGCAGCGTCACAATTTGGGATTTCCCGACATATATATTAGAAGGGATAAATATATTTAAAAAAGGAATGAAAAATGTTAATAAAAAAAATGAAACTTAAACGCTTAAAAAGTTTACTCTTTACAGAAAAAATTAACTTAGCAGTTTTAGAAAGTGGAATATATAAATCAAATAGCATATTCTACATCGGTGAAAACCAGTTCATTCGGACAGATCCTCTCTGAGCGATTGGAGAGGATGATAAAGTAGGGTCAATTCTTCGAATTGACCGATAAGTGATGTTAGATTGTTTGAAAATCTAAGGGTCAATTCCCCGAATTGACCGATAAGTAATGTCATTGCATTCCCAAGATAAACTTGGGAACGAGAAAAAGACTTATGAAGTTGAAATGAAAACAAACAAATTTATGGAAGAAAAATGAAAAAGAAAATACAGTTTATCCTTATTGTCTTGTCTATATCAATTAGTATATTTAGTGTTACTATATATGTAGATGGTAATAACACTACAGCTCCGTGGTTAGGAACCCTGGCTAATCCATATCAGTATATTCAAACTGCTGTAGATAATGCTCAAAATGGTGACCTAATACATGTATTTTATTACTATATTGGATATGAAGGATTTGATTTTGATGGAAAGAGCCTTGATATTTTTAGTCAGGGTTCTCTAATACCTATAATCAATGGTGACCTCAGTTCACCGTCTTTAGATATTGTGATAGATATGACAGATATTTATAATCCAAATGTAGCTCCACCAAAATTACATGGTTTTAAAATTATTGGTAGCAGTTCAGCTACAGGGATCAAACTTACTAACTTCGACGGATTATCTCCTGCTAAAACATATAATAATGTCATCGATGGGCTTGGTACTGCAATTTATGTGGGAGATAATCAAAAGCGAATTGAGGTTACTACAAACGAACTAATGAACAATAATATAGCTTATTACAGTAAAGAAACTTCAACCAATGTAGGATTTTCTGATTTGTTTAACTATAATACAGTTTATGATAACAATACAGGTCTTTATCTTGATTATCGTTCAGATATATCTTCTTTAGGTAATTTGCTTTACGATAATGCCATTGGTATTAACATAATCAGTGATTATTGTGAGTTATCAGTTAATGAATGCACTATTACAAATACTGATCCTAATAATGACGATACTGGTATTTTCATATCCGATTATAGTAGTCTTACTGTTCAGGATTGCATTATATATGGTTATGATACTCAGATTGATGATGATGGTGGTACTATCACAATCACATACTCTGATGTCGAAGATGGCTATTCAGGTACAGGCAACATTGATGATGATCCTTTATTCTGCTTCGAATATCCTTACACTTATCATCTCTTGGAAGGTAGCCCTTGTATCGATACTGGTGATCCTACAACTACTGGTGGAGATGTTCGTATAGATATGGGATGTTACGAGACGACAACCAACATTAAAGAATGTGAAGGCAACCATTGGAATTGGGTCTCTTTCCCCAGGCTTGATAGAGATGACGATGACGGGGTGGATGCTCCTCCAATTCTCGGAGATTTTCTCGATTGGCCATTTTCTGATTTAAGTTTACTCTATTCCAGTAATGTTATTGCAGTCCTAGTTTATGATCATCCAGATTGGACACCAGCTTCATACTATGTTAAATCCACTCGTGGTTACAAACTTGATCCTCAGGATAATGGAGATCATTATTTAACTTCTCAAAGCGGTGCAACTCGTCTAGATGCAGATTGGGAACTTGATTTACCAGCCAATAACAACTGGATGGGCTACTGGCTACCATACACTCAGAACATTGAAGTTGCTTTTGGTGATTTCTGGGATAAAGTAGTCTCAGTTTACGCTGAAGATTGGGTTTATATATATTCAACAAATGAAACACCCATTTCTTCTCCAACTGGTAAAAATATGGTTTACGGTAAAGGTTATGTTGTAACATTCGATCAAGCAATCAAAGATTTTTACTGGACGGATGCTGTAAATGTAGAGGAAGAACAAGAGATAATGATTCCGCAAAATTTCAGTTTTAATGATCTTCCTGATTATGAATCTATAGATGTCATGGATATTCCAGAGAATGTTCTGGAAATTGGAGTATTTGAAGAAGATATTTGTGTTGGTGCTATTGTTGTACAAGACACATGTCAGCAAATATTAGTATATTCTACTTCAGGTAGCCGAGATCAAATTCCTTTCAGCTTCGAAGTCATTACAAACAAACGTGGAGCAGGTGAAATCATAACTAAATATCAGGTTATGAATGAAGAAACAGGTTTATATGAGAACAGACCTCTAATTTCCAGTCAACAAATAAATTCCGTTATTATGTTCGGAAATCTCGAAAATCTTCAGAACAAAACACCTGTTGTTGATAATGTAATATTGCA
>CAZSOM010000025.1:11154-12034 GCA_964608295.1 uncultured Candidatus Cloacimonadota bacterium | reverse complement strand
AGAAAATTGACAAGAATGTTAAAGTAATAAGTATCGACACAATTGAAACGTTTGAGTTAGTAAAAAATGATCTGGAGACGTTATGAAACGGTTAGAAGATAAAGTTGCTATCATTACAGGAGCAGCTCGCGGTATTGGTTTCAGCATTGCAGAAAGAATCTCAGAGCAAGGAGCAATTTCTGTAATTATTGATCTTGATCAGGAAGCTATAGATACTGCTGTTCAGCAGATTGATGATTCGGGAAATAGAGCTGTTGGCTTTGCGGCAGATGTTACTAATTCCGACCAGATCGCAGCAACAATCAAAGAGATCCATAGTAAATTCGGGAAAATTGATATCTTGATTAATAATGCTGGAATAACAAAAGACGGATTGCTGATGAAGATGAAGGAATCAGATTGGGATGCTGTTATAAACGTCAATCTCAAGGGTACTTTTATTTGCACTCAGAAAGTTAGTAGATATATGTTAAAAAATCGATTTGGTGTTATTTTGAATATTGCATCAGTTATTGGTTTGATGGGCAATGCAGGACAGGCAAATTATGCAGCTTCCAAAGGTGGGATCATTGCATTTACCAAATCATCCGCCAAGGAATTTGCTGCCAGGCACATCCGTGTGAACGCAATTGCTCCAGGATTCATACAAACGGAAATGACTGATAAACTGCCGCAAGAAATTATTGACAATTATTTAGCTGCAATCCCGTTAAATCGCATGGGTACAGTTAGAGATGTTGCAAATCTATGCATATTCCTGGCTTCCGATGAAGCTGGTTATATAACAGGTCAGACCATCCAAGTGGATGGCGGCTTGATAATGTAGCAAAAATTAAGGAGGAAATAATGGACATTAAAGCAAAAGTAATTGATCTTATCG
>CAZSOM010000025.1:0-11144 GCA_964608295.1 uncultured Candidatus Cloacimonadota bacterium | reverse complement strand
TTGATATTGATATTGCCGATGAAGATGCAGAAGGTTTAACAACTGTTGGAAAAGCAATTGAATATCTTCAAAAACAATTAGATTAATTTATATTTTTGGTGGAGTTATTGTTTATAGCTCCACCATATTAATATCCAAATTTTGAGGTAAATATGAGTAACCGAAGAGTTGTCATTACCGGAATGGGAACAATAAATTCCGTTGGACATAATGTTGAAGAGATGTGGGACAATCTCCTTGCTGGTAAATCTGGAATTGATCACATCAAAAATTTTGAAATCACAGAAGAATATGCGAGCAGAATTGCAGGTGAGATTAAAAATTATGATCCAAATGAATATTTTGATAAGAAAAGAATTAAGAAATTAGATCATTATACACAATACGCTCTTATTGCAGCAAAAGAAGCTTTTGAAGATTCTGGGTTGAATGATGTTGAATTTGATCATAACCGGGCTGGAGTGATCGTATCTTCCGGAATTGGCGGTATGCTCACATTTGAAACCGAAGCTTATAAAATGGAAAGAAAAGGTCCAAAGCGAATAAGCCCTTTCTTTATTCCAAAAATGATCTCTAATATGGCATCTGCAGAAATTGCAATTCAATACAAACTTGGAGCTCTTAATTTCAACATTACGTCTGCTTGTGCCTCAGCAAACCATTCGATTGGAACAGCATACCGTTCAATTCAATATGGAGATGCTGATATCATGGTTACAGGTGGTGCTGAAGGATCAGTCACACCTCTTGCTGTAGCTGGATTTTGCTCAATGAGAGCACTATCAACCCGTAATGATGAGCCCCAAAGAGCTTGTCGTCCATTTGACAAAGAACGTGACGGCTTCATAATGGCTGAAGGTAGCGGTGTAGTAGTTCTGGAAGAGATGGAACATGCAGTAAAACGCGGAGCCAAAATATATGCTGAAGTAGTTGGATATGGTGCAACTTGTGATGCTTTTCACATAACAGCACCTGCTGTAAATGGTGAAGGTGGAGCTCGTGCTATGCAATTAGCAATTGATGATGCAAAAATAAACCCAGACCAAATTGAATACATTAATGCTCATGGAACTTCAACACCTTTAAATGATCCTAACGAAACTGCTGCGATCAAAACTGTTTTTGGTAATCATGCCAAAAAACTTAAAGTCAGTTCGACAAAATCAATGACAGGACATACCCTAGGTGCAGCAGCTGGTATTGAAGCAATCGTTTGTTGTAAATCTATTACAACTGGTAAATTACATCCTACCGTTAATTACGAAAATCCAGATCCAGCCTGTGATCTTGACTATATCCCTAACGAATCCATAAATATGGAAGTAAATTATGCCTTAAGTAATGCGCTTGGATTTGGTGGTCATAACGGAGTTGTGATCTTTAAGAAATTTGTTTAGAAAAATAGTGATCTAGTGTCTGGCTATCACTTCAAATAATTTTGAAAAATATAATCAAAGCTCTAATTTCGCAAATACCTGTAAAAGATGCAGAAAAAATAGAGCTTAAAAAATTTCAGAAAATCATTGGTTATAACTTCCACAATCCATCTCTTTTAATTGCATCACTTACGCATACTTCAAGAGAAGTAGTGAAAACTACAGGATCTTCATTTGAGAGAATGGAATTTTTAGGTGATTCAATTTTGGGTTTAATTGTTTCGGAAGAATTGTTCCTGCAATATCCTGAATATACTGAAGGTGAACTATCAAAATTAAAATCTAAAATCGTTTCAAGAAAAATGCTGGCTCTTATTTCCAGTAAATTAAAACTTAAAAATTATATCATCTTCAATACTGAATCTGCCGGAAAAGGTGGATTAAATTCTGTCCTTTCCAACACAATGGAATCTTTAATCTGTGCCATTTATTTAGATGGGAATCTGGAAAAAGCAAGAAAATTTATTGTCCAATTTGTGATGAAGGACTATTCTAAGCATCTAAAAAAAGGACATCTAGCAGATTATAAAAGCAAGCTGCAAGAATACACTCAAGCTGAATTCCACGCAATTCCTGACTACCACATTTTAAAATCTGAGGGTCCGGAACACGAAAAAGTTTTTACTATTCAAGTAAACATTGAAGAAAAGGCTTATGGTCTTGGTAAAGGTTCCAGTAAGAAGGATGCGCAACAGGACGCAGCAAAATATGCCTGCAAAAAATTAGGGTTGTAATTCCAAAATAACATGAAGATCTATCCTATTTTTATTCCTCATCTTGGATGCCCATATAACTGCATTTATTGTAACCAAAAAACGATAACTAAATCAGAAACTCCTCACATTCAGGAGATTTCGGATTGTGTCTCAAAATTCTGTGAACATAATAAACTAGAAGAAAAAGAAGTCGCTTTTTTTGGAGGAACTTTTACAAATCTAAAAAGAGAACAGCAACAAGCTTACTTCGATGCGATAAATAAATATAAAGATAAAATGGATGGTATCAGAATTTCAACCCGACCGGATTCAATTGATCAAGACATTTTAGCTTTCTGCAAAGAGAATAACGTTCGTACCATCGAGCTGGGAATACAAAGTTTTGATGATCATGTTCTTGAATCTACAAGACGTGGTTACGCATCTCAAACCGCAAAGGAATCCTGCCAGTTAATCAAAGACAATAATATCAAGCTTGGAATTCAGTTAATGCCTGGTCTTCCAGGATTCAGTTCTGATTCTTTAAAAACTTCTATTGAAACAACAATCGAACTCAATCCTGATTATGTAAGGATCTATCCCACCATTGTACTTAAGGATACAGAACTTGAAGATTGGTATAAAGAAAAGAGATATTTCTCTCTTTCACTAAAAGAAGCAATTGAAATCACATCAGAGATGATATGCAGATTCAGAGAGAAGAAGATAACTGTTATCAAAGTTGGCTTACATTCCGATATAGATGCTGATAAAATTGTTGATGGGCCATATCATCAGGCATTTGGTGAACTGGTCAGAGCCGAAATATTGAAAGAGAAAATAATTAATAATTTTGAAAATAAAACTTTAATAATATCCTCATACGACATCTCCTTATTTAAAGGATTTGATTCAAAAATACTCAAAGAAATTAAAAGTAAAATGAAGTTACAAACTCTTCCTATAATAATTAGTAAAAAAATGGAAAAAGATAAATATATTTTTACGGATATTCAACCGGATCAAAACTGGTAATTATGATTTTTATATTAGCAATTATTTCAATTATTCTAGTTACTTTTTTTTATAAGAAAACTACTCCAACTCTTGATAGCTGGCAGAAGATAATACTGATCAGTTTACGTTCAACTGCAATTATTGTTTTACTATTACTGCTTCTGAATCCAATTTTATATTACTTCCAAAACAAAACCAGTAAACCTTTTGTCGTTGTCTTGAATGATATTTCCACAAGTATGCAGCAATCTGGAAATGGACTAATAAAATCAGATTTAATTAATAAATTCAAAGATGAAATTGAAAGAGATCTTGAACTGAAAGACTATAAAATTGCCAGCTACAATTTTGCCAATGGTCTTGATGGAATGAAAAGTTCAACGAATTTGAGCAAAACCTTTGCACAGGTTTTCAAGAAGATTGATGCAGAAAATATTGAAGCAATTGTTCTGCTTTCTGATGGCTGGTTCCATGATGAAGAACTAGATGTTATTGAAGCCCAGAATATCCCGATCTATACATTTGACCCTCATTTTCAATCGGAAGATTTTGATCTGAGAATAACGGGGATTAACCATAATAAAATGGTTTACAGGGGCGAAATCACCCCAATCGAAGTGGAGATAAATTCACAAAAATATTTTGGAAAAGCAAAAGTTGAGCTTATTTCAAACGATAAATTACTAAGTGAAAAAAGAGTAAATTTCAAAGATAAAGAATTTCATAAGATCGTCTTCGACATATCATTTCCAAATGTTGGATTTGCACCGATCACCCTGAAAATTTCAACTGATTCTACTGAAGTAAATACAGAGAATAATCTCCTCAACAGTGCTATTCAGGTTAAACGAAACCGCTCTAAAGCTTTATTGATCTCAGATGTACTTGATTGGGATGTAAAATTTATTTCTAGTGCAGTAAATGATGACCAGCATTGGGAATGTAAGTATTTATTGAAAAAAAGAAGTCTGCAAGATGCAGGAAAAAATACTAATTTTAACATCGAGATAAATGAAGTAAATATTCTCACATTGATCAACAATGGAAAATTAAGATTCTCTGCGAATGAAGTAAAAATAATTGATAGATTTGTAGAAAATGGTGGTGGACTTTTCATTATTGGAAAACCAATAAATGAATTGGGACATATTTCACCAGCCACATCATCAAGAATTCAACAAACTTTCAATTCTACAATTTCCTTAACAGAACAGAGTGAACAATTTAAGACATTTTCTGCAATTGATAAAACTGATCTCAATAACATTCCACCTGTTTCATATTATTATGTTAACCCTAAAATAGAAGCAAAAATTTTAGCTCGTTTCAATGATAATGAGAGAAGCACTGCCATATTATTCAGTCAATTTGGTAGAGGGAAAATCCTTTTTTTTGCATTTCACGATTTGTGGAAATGGCAACTTTGGAATTCAGGGGATAGCTACAATACATTTATACATAATGTTTTCTCATGGTTAGGTCAAACAAGTTCAGAAAGGTTTTATTCATCACTCAAAAAAAATTCTTTCTTTCCCGGTGAAGAGATCAACATTGATCTACATGCTTTTGATGAGACACTATCTCCAATTACAGAGATAAATGCTGAAATTTCAGTTACAAATTCTGAAAATCAAGTTGTTTACCAGGGTTTCATGCTGAAAGAAGATAATAAGTATAAGATCAAATTCTCAAATCTGCAATCAGGGAAATATGAATACATAATTTCTGATGAAATATCCAAGTCTCAAACTGATTGTGAATTCATCATTTCTCAAAATTCTCCGGAAAGCAGAGACACTGGAATTAACCTGGCACTTCTTTCTTATATATCAAACAAAACCAATGGAAAATTAATTGATAATTTGAATGATTTGAATATTCTAGAAGCAAAGCAGGAGAACATTAAAATACGTTCAGAAATCCCAATCTATAATAAATGGTATGTAATCACTATTTTTCTACTTGCATTTTGTACTGAACTATTTCTAAGGAAAAGATGGGGACTTTTATAAAAAAACAGCCCGCAATCTCTGCAGGTTGTTTCACAAATATATTAAGACTTCTTAAAATTTAAACATTAGCGATGAATTCAGACCTAACCCTTTTCCATATCGGAAAAACCCATGATAAAATGCAACTCCGCTCATCCATTCAAATCTATCATAGATTAATCCTGTTTTAAATTCATAAAATACATTATTATCATACCCTATAACTGTTTGCCAGGGTATATTTCCAGGTTGATAACTACCACCAAAGGAAAATCCGTTTTTATATGAATGTTCATTATTAATGTATTTAACCATGATTTGTAAATTATTAAGAATCATGTAATCCATTCCAACAGTAATGGAAGGATTAAATTTCACATACCTATTCTTCACTCTTGTAGAATCATCTTCAATAATAGTTTCTTCAAACGATTCATAATCTATATCTGTATAAAGGAGATCATTTCGATAATATTTATCATACCATCCACCACCTAAATTCTTAAAATTTAGCTGCATAAAAATATCGTCGATCTGAGCATGAAGATTTCCATTGAATATCTTTGCTTTCAAACCAAATCCAAAGGATGGTGTTAATCTGCCCACAGACCTTTCGTCCGTATATTTAAAATGAGCCCTATAATGATAATAAAGACTGTCATCCATAGAACCGAATTCCTGTAAACTCTCATCAATAGAAGCATACATCATTGAGTAATCTAAGTTGATGTTGGCACCCAAAAATAGTGTTAAATCTCCCAGGTCATCAAAGATAATACTTTTTGGGAAAGCATAATTCAGAGTCGCTCTCCAAAAGGAAAAAACTCTGCTTCCTTCACCTGTGTTACTTATGTACGGGCTATTTGTATCATTACCATAAAACACAAGATTAGAATACATTTTATCTAGAATTTCCACATCATTACCAAAAGCCTTCAAACTAAAATCAAAATTCCAATATTTATGCCCAAAATTAAGAAAACTTGTAGTAACATTAAAATCCAAGATGAAATCATCAGATGTAAGAATGTTCTTTTCACTATCTGTAAGTAGATGTCCTTTTTGGAACATAAGCATATCTTCGATTCTAAGAATTGAATTATTAGCATTCATTTCATAAGTGAGAAATGGTATATGTATTTGGGAATATGTTCTATCCACATTGTTAGCTGGATTCTCAGGGAAGAAATCAAAGCTTCCAAACAATGTTAAACTTATAGCCAGGAACATAATTGATGTTATTAATTTTTTCATCTGTAATTCTCCCTATTACTCATCAATAAGTCCATCACTAACTGTAATCTCAATTTCCAGATCAGCTAAAATATGCAACCCACCAGTCCAGGGATTCTCTCCATTACTGAATACATGAATCCTACTGAGTGTAAACACAGAATCACTCACGAAAAATCTTAACTCATCCTGATCCACCTGTAATTCGAATTCTTTGAATTCATCTCCGCTAGTCTCTTCCAGAAGTGGAATTCTAAACATCTGGACAAGGCTGGTATCTGGTTCTTCAAAATTGTGAACCTCTGTATACACGCTTGCACTATCATCCGATACTAACAGGTCAAAGCCCAGTTCCATTCCAGTGTCATTCCAATATTTAATTAAAATTTTCCCCTCATTATAAGCATCAAGCATTCTAGGTTCAAATGCTTCAGTATCACGAACATCTATCAAAAAATTTCCATCCTCAAGAGGAATGACCCAAATTCCATCTTCTTCAAAAGTAGTTATCTGGATATCTCCTACCAGTTCAAATTGAACAGTAATAGAATCACTAAAAGAAATATATGGAATAATTGTTTCACTTCCGGTAAACGGATCAAATGAATAGTTAAAACCATTAGGAATTATCTGCAGCATTTCATTTATATTATATTCAGACGAATTAAACACAATCTGGGTTGATCCCTCTTCAACATCTAATAAAATTGGATCACCACCGAAATGTTCCAATGGAATTTCATTTCCACCTCTTTTAGAAATAAGTTCAAACGATGCCAGCATAGTAATTGGGGAATTAAAGGTGAAAATTATTGAACTGTTTCCATTAATTATGAAACTATCTGCTTCAACAATTTCAGGATGCAAAAGATCAACTTCCTGGTAACCTTCAACAAGTTCGTAATCCAAGGAACCAACCTGAGCATTTATTACATATTCAGCTACTATATCCGTGATCTGCATATCAAGTTCCACTGTTGCCGATAGATCTATCAAGGCACTACTGTTTTCTGTGATGTCTCCTTCACCCAGCAGATGCATTGAAATATCATTCCCAATCAAACTATCTGCCAAACTTATCACACGTGTGAGAACCCCACCTAAAGGTGCAATGTTTTCGTCTAATTCTTGCTCTACTACAAGATCTCCATCACCATCAAGAATCTGAACTGTTAATGGCATTCCGTCTGGTATATCTCCAAGCCAGAAAATTGTATTATTTGTAATTGTAACATTAATATTTCCATTTATCAATTTGAGTTCTTCAAATTCATCAAATACTTCAAAATCCCTGGATATATCTATGGGTGCTGTAAAATTGGGATAATTCGGTAATATATTAACAGGTTGTCCATTTAACTGCTCTAGCGCAGTTGGAGCAAATTCACTCAATGCAAAATTCGTGTTATGCATATCAGTTTCTTCGATATTAAAATCACTGAAAAATTGAGTCTCTGTTACACTATCATAAAATTGAAGTGTATCACCATTTGCCTGGAACGCACCTATTTCTTCAGCAACGAAATCTGCATCAAATGTGTCGTTCAATAATACCAATTTAATTGGAACAGTCCATGATGGTAAGCCAATTTTATCTGGAATAGAACAACTAATTACTAGGAGAATAAATAAAACCGGTATAATCATTTTCCTCATATTTTTCCCCCTTTGGGATAAACTTTTGTATAATATATTATTTATTTTCTATTTGTTAAATTCAAACTATTACGTCCAGAAAAAAATGAATTCCATACTTATTCTTTACATCTTACTTGACAGCAATTATGGTATTTTTTTTATTTTTGTGATTCAATAAAAAACAAATGGAGGAGAAAATGAAAAAATGCTTATTCCTTTTATTTTTATTTATCTCAACATTATTATCTGCAGAATGGACTATCGTACAGACCTATCCAATTCCTGAAGGAGCTTCTGGTTTAGCTTTTGATGAAACTTATCTTTATTGCGGTATTTATGGAGCAAATGGAGATGAATTTTATCGGATAGATCCCGATGATGGATCTTATCAACTTCAATTCTCAAATACAACTATAGGAGACTGCTTTGGTCTAACATTTGATGGAACAAATCTCTGGGCAACAGACCATGTAACAAGTCCATCCATACCTGCTACTGCTTATGAGTTAGATATAAATTCAGGTGTGATCTTATCTTAGTTTGATCTACCGGCTCACTATATGTCCGGTATTGTCTATGATGATGGAGATTTCTGGGTTGCAGCATATTATGACCCTGATGGACAAATCTATAAGATCGATAACACGGGTGCAATTCTTCAGCAATTTTCAGCACCAGACAATCAACCATGGGATCTTTGTCTGGAAAATGAGAATCTATGGATGGCTGATTACTGGGGAGATGCTTTCTATAAGATCGATCCAGTTAGCGGAACTCTATTGGAAACAAATCTATCTGAAGGAGTCGATCCGGCTGGAATTGTCTGGGATGGACAATATTTTTGGTATTGCGACAATGGTCAGGGATATGATGTAGACTTTCTCTACAAAGTTGATCTGGGAGGTGCAGGAACTCCTGCAATTGAACTTGGTTTTGATGAATATGATTTTGGTGAAGTGATTGTTGGAGAACAAGTAACTACCGATTTACCAGTTACAAATACCGGAATTGCTGATCTTCACATAATTTCCATCCAGTTTACGGCTTCTCAATATACGACAATTTTTCAGCCACCTGTCATAATTTTGCCAGATGAAACCAGTTATCTAACAATTATTTTTGAACCAGATTCTTACGGAGAAATTCCAGCAACAATGACAATTAGTTCAAATGATCCGGTAAATTCAGAGGAAGAAGTATCATTAACTGCATTTGCAATTTATGAAAATCAGGTAATCAATGTTACACCAATTTCTCTAAATTTCGGAAACATCCGGGTGGGAGCATTTTCCGGAGAATTTGTAGAAATAACAAACCAAGGAGAAGCAAATTTAATTCTCGACAATATCGAGTTTACTGGTCCTCATTTCCTACTCGAAAATACAATCGAATTTCCCATCACTATTGAAACTAATGAAACACAAAATATGAGAATCTGGTTCAATCCGGAAGATGCAATTTCTTATGATGGAATTATGACGATTCACAGCAACGATCCGGTAACTCCAATGTATGAAGTTACACTCTCAGGCAATGGAGTAGAGTCAGCAATACCAATTGGAGAGATTATCTGGCAATACGAAATAACTACCGGATATGATAATAGTCCCAAAGCTATAGCTCCCATAGAAGATATATCAGGAGATGAAATTTCAGATGTTATTATTTGCTCACAGGATAATTTCACTCGTTGTTTTAATGGCAACTCTTCTGGAACTGGTGATATACTCTGGGAATATGAAACAGAAGCTGGAGCAGTTTATCATCAAAATTCACTCATTGTTACTCCCGATTTGGATTCTGACAGTTTTGAAGATGTGATAATCGGAACAACCGGCAGTGATAGAGCAATTCGAGCTATTTCAGGAAAAACAGGTGAAGAGATCTGGACATATTTTACAAATTTTTACGGAGATGGTGGTTGGATCTACCAGGTTGATGTTTCCTATGATTACAATAATGATGACATCCTTGATGTTTTGGCAGCCAGTGGAAATGACGGATTAGGAACGGGACCGCAACGTGTACATTGTTTAGATGGTACTGATGGAAGTGTGATCTGGGAATTTTATACTCCCGGACCTAAATTTTCCGTATTGGGAATTGAAGATGCTAATTACGATTTCCAGCCTGATGTAATTTGCGGAGCTTCCAACCTTTATGAAACACAAGGAATCGTCTATGGAATAGATGGAGAAACGGGCACTGAAATGTGGTCTTATAATGTTGCAGGTTCATCAGTTTGGGCATTAGAGCAAACATGTCATCAAAATTATAATGGTGTGAAAGAAATCATTGCTGGTGATTTCTCGGGAAATTATTATTGTATCGATCCGGCTGATGTTTTGGAAATGTGGACTGGAAATTTAGGAACTTCATTGATTTTACGTTTTATCAAACTCGACGATATCAACGGTGATAATGCTCCTGATTTTGCAATTGCTCACAGTGGATTTCATGAGGTAATTGTAATTGATGGTTTTACGGGAGATCAAATCTGGAGCCAGCCCATAGCTGATCAACCTTGGAATGCTGCTCGTGTCGCTGATATCAGCGGTGATGGAATAAATGATTTAATAGTTGGAACACTTTTCAATAACAATTACGGTTACTTCCTAGATGGCGTAACAGGTTCAGAATTGGGATCAATAAACGTGGGAACACCTGTTGATGCTCTTGCTGGAATTCCTGATGTTACTAACGATGGATCATGGGAAATGATCATTGGAGGACGAGACGGTTCAGTGCTCTGTGTATCAGGAGGCGAATCTTCTTCCAATACACCAGATATTACTATTCCTGAAATTTCAGATGTTGCTGAACTAATGGGGAATTATCCAAATCCTTTCAATCCTGAAACTTCTATAAATTTCAACTTGAAAATTGATTCCGATGTATCATTAAAAATATTTAATATCAAAGGTCAGCTTATTAGAACACTAATTGATGAAGAACTTTCTGCTTCGGCATATAACATAACATGGAATGGCAAGAATGATGCCGGCAGCAATGTTTCATCAGGGATTTATCTTTATCAATTACAAGCTGATACACAACAATTTGTGAGAAAATGTATTCTTCTAAAATAGTTATATTTTCGAGTTTAAAAATTAGAGGTGGTTTTTACCACCTCT
>CAZSOM010000024.1:0-12404 GCA_964608295.1 uncultured Candidatus Cloacimonadota bacterium | reverse complement strand
GGATGGAAATCATGGTATGGGTCATGTGATAGCCAAAAGAGCAATGCAAGAAGCAATTGATAAGGCAAAAGAATTTGGAATTGGTTGTATAACCGTTCGTAATTCTACCCATTACGGAATCTGCGGTTATTATGCTAAAATGGCTTGTGAACAAAATATGATCGGGATAACAATGACCAATGCACGCCCTTCAATTGCACCTCTATTTGGAGTAAGCCCTATGTTGGGAACAAATCCAATCTGTTTTGGTGCACCTTCTGATAAAGAATATGATTTCATTTATGATGCTGCTACATCTATTTCTCAACGAGGTAAAGTTGAGCAATATAGTCGTGCTGGTAAAACAACACCGGCAGGTTGGGCAATTGATAATAATGGAAATACTTTTACAGATACAAAACAACTTTTGGTCGATCTGATCAATGGAAAAGCCTCCATGATCGGACTTGGTGGAACTGAAGAAGAAACTGGTGGTCATAAAGGATATAGTCTTGCTGTAATGGTTGAGATCCTATCAGCTGCACTGCAGGCTGGCAGCTTTATGGATCAACTGCACGGCTGGGACGGTGGCAAACGAGTTCCTTACAAATTAGGTCATATCTTTATTTCGATGAACATCGATAAATTTACTGATATCAATGATTTTAAACGAATCACCGGAGAGATTATGACTCAGCTTCAAACTTCCAGGAAACATCCTGCTAAAAATCGTATCTGGGTTGCAGGAGAAAAAGAATATTACAATGAAATAGAAATTAGAAAAAATGGAATTCCTGTGAATGAGGAATTACAGAAAAATTTGAAAATAATGATAGATGAGCTTAAATTGACGGGCTATGATAATTTACTCTAAACCATTATTATGACTTGACAGAACAATCTCATTTAAAATTAAGTTTGTTCAAATTTAGTGATTCAGGATTTTTGGAGGATGGATGTTTTTTAATATTTTTTCAGGACTTTTTTCTAATGATATTGCAATAGATTTGGGTACAGCAAATACGCTTGTTTATAAAAAAGGCATCGGTATTGTGATCGATGAACCTTCCGTTGTGGCAATTTCAACTGATAATAAAAAAATCATCGCTATTGGTGAAGATGCAAAGAATATGCTGGGTAAAAATCCAGAAGAAGTTAAAATCGTAAAACCTCTTAAAGATGGTGTTATTGCTGATTTTCAGGTTACTGAACTGATGCTGAGGAGTTTGATCTTACGTGCTCAGAAAAAACGATTACTTGTTAAACCTCGTGTCATTGTTTGTGTTCCATCCGGAATCACTGAAGTAGAGAAAAGAGCTGTAAGAGACAGTGCTCTTCATGCTGGTGCTCGAGAAGTACATCTGGTATCCGAACCAATTGCTGCTGCTATCGGTGCTGACCTGCCAATTCATAAACCACAAGGTAATCTCATTATGGACATTGGTGGAGGAACTACTGAAATTGCAATTATTTCTCTATCTCATATCGTCGTTCATTCTTCTATTCGTGTGGGTGGAGACAAGATGGATGAAGCGATTGTAACTTATCTCCGTAAAAGGAATAATATCCTTGTTGGTATTCAAACAGCTGAAAAGATCAAAAAGGAGATCGGATCTGCTTATCCGCTTGAGCAAGAACTGAAAATGGAAGTTCGTGGACGTGATATTATTACAGGTTATCCGATCACAGTTGAAGTAACATCCGAAGAAATTCGCGAAGCACTTTCTGAAAATGTACAATCCATGATAGATGCGGTGAAACGTCTTTTTGAAAAAACCGCACCAGAATTAGCTGCAGATATTGCAGAACGTGGTTTGATCCTGACCGGTGGTGGAGCAAACTTGAAAGGTATTGATAAAAAAATTCAGGAAACGGTTGACCTGCCTGTTCATGTAATGTCAGAAGCTCTAACCTGCGTTTTGAAAGGATGCGGTCGTGTACTTGATAACATGGAAGAATACCGGGATGTCCTTATTAAGAAAATAGAAGATTAATACTGTGAAGAAAGAGTTTCATTTTCTGATCTATCTGATTGTAGCAATCGTACTTTTTCTGGGAAGTGAAGAAAACAGATTAACAAAATCTCAATTTCTAAGTAAAACATTGTACTTTCCCTTTGTAAATTCTATTCAAAAATTTAATTCACTGTTTGATCTCAAAGAAAAAAATAAAATACTCAATGAAAAACGTGCAACGCAAACAATTAGAATAATTCAACTGGAAAATAAACTGGTTGAAATAGAAAATTCAAAAATTGAATATGATACTGGAAATTACAGTCATCTTCTAACTGATGTTGTTGGCTTCAAAGGAAGCTTTAGAGATAGATGCCTGATTATCAATAAAGGTGCAAGGAACAACGTAAAATTAGATTATCCTGTCATTTCCAACGAAGGTATTGTGGGAAAGATCATTTCTGTCTCACATAACTATTCAATCGTATTACCTCTCGATCATTCACAATTCAAATTGGGAGTGATGTCCAAGAGAACTCACTTGCAAGGTATAATGAAATCTGATATTTTTGGTAATTCCTATATGACACTCATCAAACCAGGATCAGATATCATGGTTGGTGATATTATCATTACATCACAAATTTCATCCGTTTTTCCCAAAGGATTTCCTGTTGGAAAAGTAGTTAAACTTATGGAAAATCCCACAGACGTGTTCATGAGTGCTAAAATCCAAACATTTATAAATCCCTCCGAGCTTGATCAGACAGTTGTATTATTATATGAAAAGGACAAAAGCTATGAAGAAGAACTCAAAGACAATTAATATTGACGGAATCGAATATCTAAGGATTCCCCTGAAAACTAAAATATTAACACCTGATGATGATATGCTTTCTATTGTAACAGAAAGCATTGCAGGACAAGTAAAAAAAGATGACATAATCAGTATCAGCGAAAGTCCGCTGGCAATAACTCAAGGTAGGGCAGTTCCTGTAAGCGAATTAAAAATTGGTTGGTTAGCCAAGATCTTGTGGCGATTTGTTTCTAATGTAGAATATGGAATTGGCTTACGGGCTCCCGAAAGTATGCAATGTGCTATTGATGAATGTGGTGCGCCTAGAATCCTTTTTGCTGCTTTTATAGGAGGGTTTGGCAGAGTAATCGGACGACGCGGTAAAGGAGATTTTTATCGTATTGCTGGAATGCAAGCAGCACTAATTGATGCAGCAACAACTTCTCCTGTTCCTCCATATGAAAATTGCGTGATCAAGGGTCCTAAGAATCCGGAAAAAGAAGCTCAGAGAATCAAAGAGAATACTGGATTTGAATGTTGTGTGATGGATATTAATGATATTGGTGGATGCTGGATGATAGGTGGGAGTAAAAGTATCAATAAAATATTCATGGAAAAAGTGATGAAAGATAATCCACAAGGTCAAGGAGACGAACTTACACCGATTTGCCTAATAAGAAAGGTTTCATGAAATCATTTCTATATATCTTATTAGGAATATTCATACTTTATTTTCAATTGATCATTGCTCCTAACTTTACATTATTTGCGGTCATACCTAATTTTTTTATAGCCTATCTTGTTTATATCAGTATACACATCAAAGAAAAATTGTTATATCCTCTTTCTTTCTTTTTAGGTCTTGCTTTGGATATTATGCACCCTACCTTACTCGGACTAAATACATTGTTATTTCTCATTATCTCTTTCCTGGTCAGTAAATTTCATATGAACGTAAATAAACAAAGATTCCTCATAGTAAGTTTAAGCGTTTTATTTTTGAATTTTTTATATTACTTTGTTTCATTTATTTATCATGCTCTAGCGGCTCAGTTAACAGAAGGTTTCTTTTTAATTTTCCTAATTTCACTTCTTTACAATACATTGATCTCAATACTCGTAATTTACGCTTTAGTCCTATCTGAAAAAATTAAAGTAACACTAAATGTTTAATAAAAGTACTTTCTCAAATTACATTGGATACTTGATCGCACTTATTTTTTTTATCTTATTTTTTTTTGTCTTCAAATTACAAATAGTCGAAAACAGAAAATATAAGAGCATTGCAGAAAAAAATATTGTTCGAATACAAACGATCTATCCTACACGTGGTGAGATCTATGATCGAAAATATCGTCCAATTGCCCTGAATAAACCATCTTATAATCTTTATATTACTCTGGGGAAAATAATAGATAAAGAAAAAGTTGTGAAGTTTGTTAGTGAAAACTTTGAAAAAGAAAGTACAGAAATTGAAAAAATTATTCATGAAAACAGATATAGATCATACCAGGATATTTTAATTATTGAAAACATCCCATTTGAAAAAATGGTGATTGCATCAGAAAAATTTAATTATTATCCAGCACTTTCATTTAAAGCTGAAAAGGTGAGAGAATATTATTCGATAAATCACTTCATAGGTTACACTGGACGTATCACCGAAAATGAATATGCAAACCTTCGAGAAAAAGGTTATTCAATAAACAGCAATCTTGGCAAAACCGGATTAGAAAAATACTATGAAGACATATTACGTGGAAAGAATGGACAACAAGTTCTTCAAGTAGATGCAAACGGAAAAAATCTAGAATTCTTTAAACACAATCTTCAAACAACTCCTCAAAACGGAGATGACCTGATACTGACTATTGATAACGACCTTCAGGAGTATATTTCTTCAATTTTTCCAAAGAATAAAAAAGGTTCTATCGTTGTTATGGATATTAAATCAGGTGGAATTCTCGCCTATGTGAGTAAACCTGATTTTGATTCTAATCTCTTTACAGGAGGTATTTCAGCAAAACAATGGGATAATCTGATCACTGACAAAGATAAACCAATGTTGGATAGAGTTATTCATGGGACATACCCACCTGGCTCTGTATATAAGCCAGTTATAGCCAGCCTTGGACTGGAAGAAGGGGTAATTGATTCTAATACCAAACTAGCAAAATGTGAGGGTGGTTTGTGGTTTGGTAATAAATATTTTAAATGCTGGTTTGAAAAAGGACATGGACGTCTATCTATTGTAGATGCTATTAAACATTCATGCGATGTTTTTTTCTATGATCTTTCTACAAAATTATCAATTGAACAATTAAATAAATATAATAGGCAGAATTTCTTTGCGATTCGAACCGGTGTTGATCTTCCTGGTGAACGTAAAGGCTTTTTTCCAACCCGTAAATGGTATATAGAAAATTACGGGAAGTATGTAGGTATTTTGGGACAAAAAGTAAATCTTGGTATCGGTCAAGGAGAAGTACTTGTGACTCCTTTACAGATTTGTGCATACTATTCTGCTCTGGGAAATGATGGGACTTGGAAACAACCTCATCTTTTAGATAAAAGAATTGAAGCTAAAAACACATATAAGAATGTAATTGAAGAAAAAAAACTTCCCATATCTAAAAAGAATCTTAAGTTAATCCAGCATTCGCTCTATGTTACTGTGAATGAAACTTATGGAACAGGAGGAGCTGCCAGAATTGATGGTATTAAAGTTTACGGTAAAACGGGCTCCGCTGAGAATCATATGGGAAAAGCAACTCACTCCTGGTTTAGTGGTTACGCAAAATGTGAAAAGTTTGAGATTGGTTTCAATGTATTTGTCGAAAATGGTGGACATGGCGGTAGCGTAAGCGCTCCAATTGCAAGGAAATTAATTAGTCATTATTATGAGATCATAGAATGAAAAAATTTGAATGGTCCATCTTCAGTTTACTTATTATTCTACTAATTATTGGAATAGTATCAATTTATTCTGCTTCATCAACTAAAATCGGTGATGATTTTTTATTTACAAATTATTATGTTAAACAGATTATCTGGATCATAATTTCAATGATCGTCTTTTTTTTGTTATTAAAAGCCCCTAATGCCGCTATTGAAATTTCAATATTTCCTTTATACTTTTTCACATTACTTCTGTTAGTTCTAGTTCTTTTTTTACCCGAAATTAAAGGCTCTCATAGATGGATTAATCTAGGTTCAATTCATTTTCAGCCTTCTGAACTCGCTAAGTTAATGACGATTATGGTTATCTCCAGGCTTATTTCTAAACCATTCTTAAGCTCAGGACAGATTCTTTTTAGAACTTTCATTGTTACATTAATTCCTATTACACTCATTTTATTAGAACCAGATTTAGGAACAGCATTAACTTTTTTTGTTATTCTATTCTCCATTCTTCTCGTTTCAGATCTTCCAAAATTTTATTTGATACTAATTATCAGTCCCATATTAAGTATAATTTTTTCATTTTCGATATGGCTATTTATTTTCTATCTTTTGTTACTGATATACATTCTCTATCGAAGCAACTTAGATAAAGTAATAATAGGCTTTGTTTTAGCGATAAATACTTTTATTTTTTTTATAACACCCATATTCTGGAATAGTCTGAAAGATTATCAACAAAATAGAATATTGACCTTTATCAATCCCATGCGTGACCCTTTTGGAGCTGGATATCAGATAATTCAATCAAAGATTGCAATTGGATCAGGCGGAATATTCGGAAAAGGCTTTTTATTGGGCACTCAAAAGAACATGAACTTCTTACCTGAGCATCATACAGATTTTATTTTTTCTGTCATTGGAGAAGAATTTGGTTTTTTTGGTTGCACATTTATTTTAGTTATTTATTTTTTGTTTCTATATAAAATTGCATTGAGTATAATAAAAATTAAACGGAAAGAATATCGTTTCGTATCTATTGGGATATTAGCATATATCACTTTCCAGATCTTTATTAATATTGGAATGAATCTAGGCATTGTGCCAACAACAGGGATTCCGCTGCCATTCATTAGTTATGGTGGATCTAACCTTTTAATTAATGTTACTGCGATTGGTTTTATATTAAAGTATCTGAATGAACGAAGTATCTTTGCCTAAAAGGGGGTCTTATGGAGAAAATTGTTATTGCTTTAATGATCATTTTATCAAGTTGTTTTTTTGGTTCAGTCATGAATTTTTCTGAAAAAGATATTATTGGAAAAAAAAATGAAGTCTATAATAGCAGTTTTGAGAACGGAGAATTTAATTCGAATATACTGCCAGAAGGCTGGTCATTATTAGATGAAGCTTCCGATTATGTTGCATGGAATAGTGAGATATCTCGTTCAGGATCAAAATGTATTAAAGTAGAACATTCCGAAGATAAGATAAATATAGTTTCTGATGCTTTTCCCATTGAAGCCGATCAGATATATTACTCACAGTTTTTTGTAAAAGCAAATTATAATTCAAATCATTTGATCACTATCCGTTTTGTTGCTTTCGATGCAAATGGAAAAAGAGTTAGTAAGTTTAGTGAAAATGGTCTTCCCAAAAAAGATTGGACTCAAATTGATATTACCAGTGGTTTCTTAAAAAGTACAGCTAGATTTGGTAGAATTATTATTTCTATACCAAGCAAATCCGATAAGATCTACTGGATAGATGATATTGAAAGTTATGCAGTTTATAAAATTCAAAAATAAATGGAGGAGCAAATGACAAACGGGTCTTATGTATATGACAGAAAAAAATTCTGCGTTCCTGTGACAAAGGCAGAGCCGCTTACTTCAATTCAGTTTATTATCGATAATTTCATTGATAAGAAAATTACATTTTGCATTGATGGTGAAGGTGAATCATGGGAAATTTGGCGTTATGTGGAGGACAATGATAGTGATAAGATCAAGAAGAGTGGTCCCCCTGAAAGTCCAAAATTTTTATATGTTGAAGGAGAAGAAATTGTAAATTTTGTTTCAGCTTAATTTCTTATTTTATAATTTAGAATAGGCATCCGAAAATGGATGCCTATTTTTTTAAAAAATTTTCTTTATTTTCTTCAATCCATTTTTCTGCAGAAAAGGCTGCAGTTGCGCCATCCGAACTAGCAGTAACTACCTGTCTGAGAACTTTATGAGTAACATCTCCTGCGGCATAAACTCCAGGGATTTCTGTATGCATGGAATTATCTGTTTCTATGAATCCCTGCTGATCGAATTTTATTCTGGATTCTAATAATCCACTATTTGGTATGATACCAACGTAAATGAATACACCGTGTACAGGCACTTCGGAGATTTTTTTGGTTTTCTTATTATAAAGCATCAATTTCTCAACGAAATCACCACCTTCAATTGCTTGAACAACAGAATCCCAAATGAATTCAATTTTATCATTTTTAAATGCTCTTTCCTGCACAATTTTTACAGCTCGTAACTCATCTCGACGATGTATGATATAAACTTTCTCAGCAAATTTTGTTAGGAATATTGCTTCTTCAATAGCTGAATCTCCCCCACCTACAACTGCAACAATTTTATTACGATATAAAGCACCATCACATGTAGCACAGTATGAAACACCTCGTCCAGTGAATTTTTCTTCTCCAGGCACAGCTAATTTACGTGGGTGTGCACCTGTTGCAACAATCACAGATTTTACTCTGTACAAACTTTTAGAGGTTTCCACAACTTTACATAATCCTTCCGATCCAATTGCTTTTACTTCTTCCAGTTTAATTTCTGCATCAAATTTTTCTGCTTGTTTTTGCATTTTGTCAGCAATATCAAAACCACTCATATTCTCTTCAAAACCAGGATAATTTTCCACATCAGCCGTTACTACAATTTGTCCACCAATCATTGCCTTCTCAAAGACAACAGTTTTCAGACCACCTCTTGCAGCATAAATTGCCGCACTTAGCCCTGCCGGACCACCACCTACTATGGCAATATCATATTCTGTATTTAGATCCATAAATCCTCCAAATTTTTATTTATAACTTATCAAATCTGTTTGAATAAGCAAATTTAATTTCACACTATGAAATATTTTTTCCATAAGAACAAGCCATGAAGTCAATAATGGTATTTCTTATTTTTAATAATCGTAAATGAACGATATAATTGTTCTATCAAAAGAAGACGAATCATTTGATGCGTAAAAGTAAATTTGGAAAAGCTCAATACTATATTTGCTTTTTTAAGTATTCTATTTGAAAGCCCATAAACTCCACCAATAATGAAAATAATATCTTTTTCTGTATTTAATTTATTTTCTAAGAACTTAGCAATTTTAACTGAAGAAAACTCCTCACCAGTTCCATCCAAAACAATTATAAATGAAGACATTGGAAGTTTTTTTAATATAATTTCGGCTTCCTGTTCTTTAACTTGTTCTATTGTATTACTACCTGTTAGTTTGACATCAGGTAATATCTGCCAATCTAGTTTAAAATACTTTGAAATTCTTTTTTGATACTCACTAATTCCATCTTCAATAAACTTTTGTTTAGTCTTTCCTAAACAAACAATTTTCATCTTCATATTTATTGATTATAGATATTGTGTGCTTAAAATACCTAAGGCAATTGATAGCATTTTAGTTTCAGCAGAATCAACTCGAGAAGCAATAAGAATTGGTACCTTAGCACCCATAACCACATGTGCAACACGATAATTGCAATAGTAAGTAAGTGATTTTCCAAAAATATTTCCTGCTTCAATATTTGGAACAATTAGTATATCTGCATCTCCACCAACTTCAGATTTAATCCCTTTTGCATTTGCTGCCATTTTACTTACAGCTCCATCAAAAGCAATTGGACCTTCTACAACACAATCCTTAACCTGATTTTTAATATACATTTCTTTTATAATACTTGCATCTACTGTAGCCTGCATTTTAGGATTTACCACTTCAACAGCTGTCAGAAGTGCTACCTTAGGTTTTGGATTATCTAAGGCATGACCAACCTTAACTGCATTGTTTATAATTGATAATTTATCCTGTACTCCCGGATTAAGGTTAATTCCACCATCACTCATCAAAACCAATCTATCAGGTCGTTCATAAACTAGTACATCACTAAGGTTATTGCCAGTTCTTAACCCTTTTTCTTTAGATAATACAGCCTTCATAAGAGTTGCAGTTGCACATTTACCTTTTAATAATATATCAGCTTTATTTTCTCTGATTGCCTTGACAGCTGCTGCTGCTGCTAATTCCAAATCTTCTCCAGTATCGATAATTGTGAAGTCATCAATTAACTCATTAGCATTATCTTTTAAGTATTGTTCTATGAAGAGTTTATCTCCGATAAGCAGGCTATTTGCAATATTCTCTTTTTTTGCGATTACAGCAGCATCAATCGCTGATGGAGTATGAGCAGCAGCTATTGCAACTGTCTTATTTTGCATATCCTGAACTTTATGCATAAGTTGTTCAAAATTTTTAATCATTGTTTCCCCATGTTTTTTTGAATATATTTCTAGAAATTCACACTAAATTAGGTCAAGTATTTTATTATAAGAAGACTTTATAGTACATGCTTAAATGTAATTACAAAGCTTATTTAACTTGACATTTTAATCACTTTTTTTTGATGTGCTAAAAAAATACGGGGTAGTATGGCAGTATCAAAAAGATGGCATATAGCATTATCAACAACTGAGTCTTCAAGACCGATCAATATCAGTGTGCCTAAAAAAATGGGGATTTTTCTTTGTATTTTGACTGTCGTATTTTTCATTTTTTTTATTGGATCAATTTATTTTATAATCTATAATCAATCACAGATTACACAGGCGAACGAAATTTTCGAAGAAAATATTGTATTAAAAGATAAACTTGTAATCCTTTATTCTGAGATTGATTCGATTATTGTTAAATTGAAGCTGATGGAAAATTGGGAAGATAAAGTACGATCTGATAAGAATTTTAAAGCCATAAACAAGGAAATACGGGAAATGGGTGTAGGTGGTTCACCTGTAATTGACACAACATTTTTTTCATCCGATATAAATTTGAGTGATAATTATTCTCAAACATTGAAAAAAATTACTCAACTAAGGGGAAAGATAAATTTTGATTATGATACACACAAGGAATTGAAAGACCTTGTACAATTAAAAGATGAACTATACTTAAATACACCTTCGATCTATCCTGCTTATGGAAGGATATCGGACCCTTATGGATGGAGAATTCATCCAATTACGGGTGAAAGAAGTTTCCATCATGGATTAGATATTGGAAACAAAACAGGAACACCAATATATGCTGTAGCAGATGGAAAAATATCTTCAACTGGGCAACAAAAATACTTTGGAAGATTCATTAGTATATCTCATAAATTCGGTTATAAAACAAAATATGCGCACCTGTATAAAATATATGTGAAAAAAGGTGAAGAAGTTAAGAGAGGGCAAATTATAGCTGAAATGGGAAATTCTGGACGTTCAACTGGAAGTCACCTGCACTTTGAAGTTTTAAGATATAATAAATATAGAAACCCTTACGAGTATCTAAATAAACTTGAAGAAGATATTATCATTTCAAAACAATAAATTGGTAATTATTTAACAATTGTATATGAAAAGTAAAATAAAATTTGAATCTGCTTTAACAAGATTAGAAGAGATTGTTCAAGCATTAGAGAATGGTGTAGATGAACTGGATAAGATAGTTGATCTTTTTGAAGAAGGTTCTGAACTGGCTGATTTCTGTAATAAGAAACTTGAGAAAATTGAGAATAAAATTGAAGTTTTAACAAATAAAATTCACAAATCAGAAAGTATTATTGAGGTAGAATGAGCACAAAAAATATGGTCTTAAAAAAAGACTTAAAAGAAAAACGCGAATTGGTCAATATAGCAATAGATAGATTCCTGCCAAGAAAGGATGAATATCCAAAACAAATTCATAAAGCAATTCGGCACACTCTATTTGCTGGTGGAAAAAGATTGCGACCATATCTACTTATAAATACATACAAATTATTTAAAGATGATATTGAAAAAACACTTATGATAGCAGGTGCGATTGAAATGCTGCATACATACACTTTGATCCATGACGATCTACCTGAAATTGATAATGATGAATACAGACGTGGTAAAAAAGCATGTCATGTTCTTTTCGGTTCCGATATTGCTTTGCTGGCTGGAGATGCACTTCTTATCTATGCCTTTCAAGCTATTGCGATTGCCGATGAAGTTGATGAGAAACTGAGACTGGATTTTGTTAGAGAACTTTCTATTGAAGCTGGACATGCAGGTCTAATCGGTGGGCAAATGATAGATATTCAAAGTGAAGGCAAAAAAATCTCGAAAGAGACACTTGAATACATTCATAATAACAAAACTGCTAAATTGATAAATCTGCCTATTCGCTTTGGTTGTATGCTTGCAGAAGCTTCAGAGGAAGATCAAAAGCGCATGGAAAATTTCGGGAAGAAGATAGGACTGGCTTTTCAGATCGTTGACGATATCCTTGATATAGAAGGCTCAGCAGAGACCCTTGGAAAAACAATCGGTAAAGACTCAAAAGCAAAGAAAGCAACTTTCCCAGCTGTTTATGGATTAGAAAAATCCCGACAAATGGCAGAAAAATTAATTAATGAAGCAAAAGAACTTTTAGAACCATTTGGAGAAAAAGCTGAACTATTATTA
>CAZSOM010000023.1:0-12498 GCA_964608295.1 uncultured Candidatus Cloacimonadota bacterium | reverse complement strand
TATCAAATTTAAAAAGCTTGATCTCTGAATCTTCTTCAATCTTAAAATCAAGATCAACCAGTTTCCCATTAACTTCTGCTATAATTGTCTGCTTTGCCAAACCATGACTTATACTTTCCGCTATCTCCAGCGGAGATATATTCTTCGGATGTTCCTTAATTGAACCATCTGGAAATTTTATTTTTATATTCATTTTATTTCTCCTTTAATATGTTTCATCTTTTTATAATTCACACATTAAAGGTGTGATAAACGAACGTTCAACCTTATGTTGAATCATTCTGATACCTCCATTTCATTCAAATCCATATTATCCCCCATCGCTTGTGTCATCCTGAGTTTATCGAAGGACGATTGGATTTAAGTTAAACTACCCTATTCTTCTCTTTTTGCAATTTTTTTCTCAATCATTCTAGAAGCATTATCCAGTGCTTCTTGTGGAGTTAATATCCCTCTAACAACTTTTTCGATCACGTGCTCTTCCATGTATTTACGTGTTTCAAACCACTCACTGATCTGCGGTTCGAATGTGGCATAATTCAATTGATCGTAAACCGAAGCAATTTCTGGATTACTGGCAATTCTATTTTTTAAGCCTTCCACTTCCATTGCACTTTTTCGAACCGGCATATAATATGTTAATTCGCTCCATCTTGCCGTTTGTTCAGTATCCGTGAACCATTTTACAAACTCCCAGGCTGCTTTCTCTTTCTTCCTGTCTTCTTCATTCTTGAAGATAACCACATTAGTTCCACTAATAATATTTCTCTTATTTTCTTTGATAGGAATTGCAGAAATTCCCATATTGAAATTTATTCCTGTTCTCAGCATGAAAGCCATCGAAACACTGGAATCTTCATAGAATGCTACTTTTTGGGCTGTGAAATCTTTCTGCCCTTCAAAACCCGGAGAGAGATATCCTGACTTATCCTTGTTCAATATATTCGTGAAGAATTCCAAAGCCTGTACACCTGCTTTGCTATTGAACAAAGGTTTTGTGTTATCCTCATTCATGATCTCTCCACCAGCTTGCAGCAGTAGATTCTCAAATTGCCAGGCACTTATCTTCACAGTTGTTCCATACTGATCTATCTTGCCGTCACCATTAGTATCCTGAGTGAGTTTTTTGCATAAAGTTCTGAACTCTTCCCAGGTCTTTGGTGGTTTATTTTGGTCCATATCATTTTGAAACAGAATATCCTTATTGTAATACTGAACTCTCACACTTTTATTGAAGGGGAAAGAAACCAGCTTGCCATCCATCGTGTTGCTGTTAATGAAAACCGGATAAATATCTTCCATCTCTTTGGCACCAAAATTTGGATCTTCCTTGATAAATTCTTCGATAGGAACTATCACATTACCTTCTATCATATTAGCGATCCAGGCTTCATAGGCTTGAGCTACATCAGGTTGATTTCCGGTTTGGATAGAAGCCATCAGTTTTTGGGAAAGAGCTGTGTAATTTCCCATATTCACTGATGTCACATTTATATTGGGATGTGTATCATTAAATGCCTGCACTAATTCTGCCAGTGCATCACCTAGCGGTCCTCCCATCGCCTGCCAGAACAGGATCTCGGTAACTCCACTATTTTTAACTTCTTTTTTTCCACAGCCTATTATCAATATACTTAGAATAATTAAAAGTATTGCTATTTTCTTCATTTAGAACTCCTTAAACAATTTTTGGCAAATTAAATTGCGCTTTACCTAAGTCAATATAATTTTAGAGATTGGTTAATCTTCTTTTTTAATTTCAGAATGCAGGTTCATTCTTGTAAATTGAACCAAAATATTCAGAACGCATCAAAATGATACGTCCAGCATCATTTTTTTATTTACATTATCTATTCTATTTTAAGAAATAGATTTTATTAAGATGCAATTGGAGATTTTATGAAAAGAGTCGAATTTTCTGAAGCATATGCAGAAACCAAACATCCGGCAAAAGTTGTGGTGGCAATCGTAAAAGACAAAAACGATAAATTCAACCCGATAACTTTAGAATGGTACATGAAAACATCCATCAAACCACCCATGTTTGCTATCTCTATCGGTCACACACGTTATTCTTATGAATGTATCCAGCAGAACCGTTTTTTCAACCTCTGCTTCCCTTCTAAAGAAATGATCGAAGCAACTAAACTCTGGGGCTCAAAATCTGGTAGAGATATAGATAAACTGGAATTAGCAGGACATGACTGGTTTGCCGGCAGGTTAGCAAAATACCCGATAATAAGAGATGCCAAAGCAACCTTCGAATGCCAGGTGATTACGCAGGTGAAAAGCGGTGATCACACTATTTTTGTGGGTGAAGTGAAACATGCCTGGTTGGATGAAGAGAAAGAAGTGATTACTGTGAAGGATTTGATGTAGGAGGAAAATTATGAAATACGACATTTGTCCAATTTGTGGATCACCAGCAAAAAAAGAACACGAAGCAAAATCCACTACTTTTTATTATAGTTGTTTACGATGTGGGAAGTTCAATATCCATGATATGTTTATGTACAAATTAAAAGATTTAAATGATATTAAAATAGCGAATATTTCTGGATGGATACGTGAAAATCAAGGTGAAAAAATTATTCTTGATGAAAATAAAATTGAATCACTTAAAATACTTAGAAATTTAACTGTTTTTGAAAAAGCTGACAAAACGCTATTATTCTTATCTCAGAATTATCCCATTCCGGGAGTTAATTTTGATTTTAAATTCAGTGATATAAATAGTTTTTTAATTGATATCTTTCAAGGAAAATATAAGGAAGATATAGGTGAAGCAAATTTAAGTTTTATGAAAAAATATGGTAGGAAAATTCTCAGTCTAGTCGCAATAAGTAGATCAATTGACTTTCACGAATTCAGTTTTATCTGGTCGTCTTATCTAAGAATTGAGAAAAAATATATCTCGGATAATTCAGCAAGCATAACACCTAAAGGATGGGCTCATATTGAATCATTGCAACAACGTAACCCAAACAGCAAAAATGTTTTTATTGCAATGTGGTTTTCTGATGATATGTTTGAAGTATTTAATAATTTTATTGTTAAGGCTGTAATAGAAGCTGGCTTTAATGCGCCAAAGCATATAGGTAAGAAAGAACACAATAATGATATTAATGATGAGATAATTGCAGAAATAAATAGTAGTAGATTCGTTGTAGCTGATTTTACTGGAAATCGTGGTGGAGTTTATTATGAATCTGGTTATGCACGAGGATTGAAGATTCCAGTTATTTATACATGTAGAGAAGATTGGTTTAATAAATTTATTAAGCAATCAGTTAAAATAAAGTATGCAAAAGGAAATGAAAAAGACAAAATAATAAACTCATACTCACAGATCCATTTCGATGTGAATCATCAAAATTTTATTTTGTGGAATACAGGAGAAGAGTTAAAAGAAAAGCTCGCAAATCGTATAAAAGCTACAATAATATAAAACCTTGCGAAGGTCGAACCAGCAAGAAACCTGAAAACCTTCGCAAGGTAAATAACTCGTTTTACAACTGCTTCGCTTTATATCCTCTACTTTTAAGTAATTGCAATAGTCCATCCTCGCCGATCAGGTGACCAGCACCCACAACCACAAAGTAAGTTTTCTTCTCGTTGGATTTCAGCATGTTATCCAGTTTTTCCACGATCTTGTTGTCACGCTGTAGAAACAATTTTTCATAATACTCTTCCAAGCCCGGCATAGTTTTACAGAAATCCAGCATCTTTTTTTTAGTGGCTTTATTCATCAGATCAGCATCACCGGTTTTCCAGGCTGTTATCATAGTATCGAACAATTCATGAACGTTTTCATAGTTTTCCAGCGTATATTCCAAATACTGCACTTGAGATTCCTCCGGGAAATCAACCAGCATTTCGATCTGCCCTATTCCGGATTCCAATTCGATGATTTCCAGATCCTTCTCATTAGCCTGATTAATGAAATGCATATCGATCCCCAGTTTAGTATCCAATTTTGTTTTCTGGATCTCCAGCATTTCCAGGTTCAAACTTACGAACCACGGCTTATACATATTAATTTGCTGCATCGGCATCCCAAATGACGTGAAAACAGCTTCAACCTTTTTATAAAGCACTGAATCGATATTTGCCTTCAATGTTTCACCAGGTGGATAAAGTCCATTAGCCTGGATAAGTTGCTGCACTTTTGTTTGATCGATCTTAGTGGGATCTGCTTCGATTGCCAGAACGTCAGCTTTCTCAAAACAAGACTTAATCTTCTCATCCAAAGGATAAGTATCCTCCGGCATCAAATGAATGGAACCAAGAAGATACATCTTTGTATCTCCATTTTGCAGTTCCCACATAAAGTTGTTTTCTGCTTTTGAATCAACGACCTTCAACAACATAGCTAGAATAGAAATCACTGTTATTATAAATTTTCTTAACATTTTATTCTCCGTTATATTGGGAAAAAATTAACATTCATAAACAAATTTTCTTCTCGTTACGAAAATAAATTTCGTAATGTTCTTATTTGCAAAGCTGAGCTTTACATTCAATTACGTTCCCAAGTACAACTTAGGAACGAGTAACATGCTACTTTACTTCAACAACAAGCACTTCTTCGAAGCAATAACTTTATCATCAATATTCAATTGATAGAGATATATGCCAGAAGCAACTGGTTGTTCATTCTCGTCTGTTCCATTCCAGATGACTGAGTTAATCGGTTGATCAGTAGATGGGTTGATGAGGAATGTTTTAACTTTCTGTCCTTTGATGTTAAAAATATTAATTTCAGTGTTTTCAGTATTTTCGGTGTTTAAAGAAAAAGATATTGTAGTGCTCGGGTTAAATGGATTAGGGTAATTAGAAAGAATTTCGATCGGTTCTACTAATTCGTCATCTGCCAAAGTTGGCTCCAGTTGAATTTTTTGTGCGTATATTCCCCAAACCGATTTAATAAATTCTACATCTAAAGCTGTTGACCTTCCATCTTTCCAGCAAATATATGCATCATTGTTATTAGTATAAACCTGTGGATCTTTTTGTACCAATATTTGATCACAAACAGTAATACCCTCCAAACCATATTCTAGTTCTCCGGAAGGACTTACTTGTTGAGCAAGTATCTTAACATTTTCATTCAAATTACAATGTTCCCAAACTACCAAAACATCTTGTTCTACAGAAGCAATAGCAGGATCGCTATTACCAGATTGTGTCCAATAAGAAATCCTAATTCCATCTTCTTGCCAAAGAGCTTCTCCATTCTCGCTAAATTTTTGTATGTGATAATTGGAATAATTGTCCTCAACATATTTGTTCCATACTATGTAAATTGCATCATTATAATGAATATTAAAGTTATTAATATCTTCCCCTTCAATCAAAGGTAATCCTCCATCCTGCCAGAGAAAATTGCCCTCATAGTCAACTACTTGACCATATATTTTATTATCATTTTCATTAAACCAGGAAATTAATAATCCGGTGGGGATGAGTTTAAAAAAATAATCATCAGTAAAAATATTATTATAAGCTATCTCTAATCCATCTTCAGACCAGTTCTGTGCAGTATTTCCATTTTCATCGATTAATTTTATTTTTAGTATTGCATTTGGATAATACAATTTCTGCCATATATAGAATCTATCAATAACATCAACGATCTCAATAGAATAGTCTTCAAAAGCTGCAATTTGAATACCATTTTCTCCCCATTGCTTTACACCATCAATTATCTTCTGACCATAAATTTCAGGAGTAAATATGTCAGGAAAATTTTCCCAACCAATATAATATTCATCATTTCCGGAGTTATCAACTATTGATATTTCTGGGTTTCCTGAATTATGATCGACTGTAGTGAGACATATCCCTGAACTATCCGCCCAAAGTAAATTTCCATCAGTGTCGATTCCTTGAGCGAAAACCTGACTAATCCCCATTCTATTTTCATACCAAACGAGAGCTATTGTATCCGAACTCTCATCATATACAGCTTCAAAATCATTTATGTGATATTGAGAACTTACTGTTAATGGGATTCCGTTATCCGCAAGCAAATTAGAACCATTGCTATCTAATTTTTGAATATAAATTTGTTCATTATAGTTTCTTCTATCAGTCCATAACATTATTGGATTATCTTCATTAGAAAGTAACTGAATTTCTTTTACATATCCACAAGCTCCTGAATACATTTCTTCACCGTTTTCTTCCAGATAAATATTCCCATTTTCATCAATAATTTGATGAATTAAAAAATAAGTATCATCTATAATAGCTAACCAACATAAATAATAATTTTGATAATTTACTACTAAAGATGGATCAAGTGGATAAAAGAATTGATCAGATGATTCATATATAATTAGTCCCTCTTCACCAAAGAGAAGATCACCATTTGAATTAATTCGTTGAACAAGAATCCTGTTAGTGTCATTTGTACTACATTCTTCCCAAGTCAGGATGCAGCCATTCGTAAAATCATCTTTTAAAATAATATTGAAAAAATACATCTCTTCATTAGTTTCAAATACAGTAACTCCGTCTTCACCCCATAGCATATTTCCTTCTGAATCTATCTTCTGAGAAAAAATGGTATCATCATTAATCCATGTTATAATAGGTTGTGAATCCGAAGGACAAATTGTAAAAAGCTTTGATGCATACTCTTCAGTTATAACAATTGGTGAATTCCAAATGGAATTTCCTGAAGAATTTATTTTTTGCGTCATTATTCGATGAATTCCATTTTGCTCGTAAGAATCCCAAGAGAAATAATATTCATCTGCAATTGATGAACAAATATCCATTTCATTAATCCATTCAATTCCATTATAAAGGAGTGTTCCATTATATCCCCAGAGTTTATTCCCATTTTCATCTATCCTCTGAATGTAAATGTCATCATATATCAACGATGAAAGTATTACTCCATCCATATGATCAGTATTAACATCAAATAAGTAATGAAACGGTAAAATATCAATTCCATCTCCCCAGCCTGTAGGGATAGAACCATCTGCTCCTATTCTTAATCCCTTAATGTCGGATTGCTCTTGTTCTAACCAGAAAACATATACTCCACCATCGCTATGTTTTACAATTTTGTATAAGCTTTGATATGGTAAATTATCACCTATCAATATACCGTCAGTACCCCATTGTTTATTGCCAAACAAATCAATCTTTTGAACACGAATCTGCGTTGATTCTAAAATTATTGAGTCATGTTCCAGCCAGCATATTATTATTGAATTGTTTGTAGATGAAATTGCTATTGGATTAGATTGTATTCTATCAGGATTGTAAATTTCTAAGCCTGTTCCTCCCCATAATGAGTTTCCATTTTCATCAATTTTTTGAGCATAAATTCCGCGGATTCCATTTCGTGTATCTGTCCAAACTGAAACAAATGTTCCATCATCACATGCAACTGATGTTTGATTCCACTCAATATTCTCTCCTTGCCTTATTGGAACTCCATTGTCTTGCCATTGAACTTGGGCAAAAGTTAAAGTGCTAATTAGAATTAGAATTAGAAGGGTAGTAAAAAATAACTTTTTCATGGTTTCCTCCATTTTGTTAGAAAAAAATTAACATTCAGAAACAAATTTTCTTATTTTTACGAAATTAAATTTCGTATTGTTCTTATTTGCAAAGCTGAGCTTTACATTCAAATACGTTCCCAAGTGCAACTTAGGAACGAGTAACATGCTACTTTACTTTAAAAGCAGACACTTTCTGGAAGCAATAACCTTTTTATCTACATTCAATTGATACAAATATATTCCAGAAGCTACAGGTTGTTCATTTTCGTCTTCTCCATTCCAAGTAACAGAATATGCATGTCTCTCACCTTCGACTCCGCTCAGGTTGATAGGTATATTTCTTACTCTTTGTCCTTTGATGTTGAAAATATCAATATTCACAAACGAGGGCGTTTGTGTTACTGAAAAACTTATTGTAGTTACAGGATTGAACGGATTTGGGTAATTCGAAAGAATTTCGATCGGTTCTACTAATTTGTCATCAGCAGAAGTTGGTTCAATATGTAGCTTTTGAGCATAAACACCGGGAATTGACATTAAACCATCATAATAGCTCATTGTAGTTGATCTACCATCATTCCAAGAAATATAGACATCATTGTCACCATTTGATACAATTAATGGTTCACTTTGATCCATAATCTCATTGCATATTATTATACCCTGTTGCTGCCATAGTAATTCTCCCTCATCACTCACAAGTTGAGAGTAAATATTTTCACCATCATAATCATTATAATTTTCCCAAACAATAGTAATTTTGTCTCCAACTTTTACTAAATCAGGATTCACAAAATGATTATCATAAGCTTCTGCAGCAAGAACACCTCCCTCCTGCCAAAGTTCATTTCCATCCAGATCGAATTTTTGAATATAAATTTCGTAAAAATATGATGAACGAAAATCCTGCCATACAATATAAAGTTCATCATCATAAATAAACCTGAATCCATCTTGATCATTTTCTTGAGTAACCAAAGGCAAACCATTCTCTTGCCAAAGAATATTTCCATCAGATGTTACAATCTGACCATAGATATCAACATCACCATTGCGATAATCTTCCCATATAATAAGCAATCCTTGAGGTATCATAATACCTTGTGCTTGCCATTGTCTTCCATCTTCAATACAAATTTCCAGTCCGTTTTCAGACCATCCAGGAGCAGGATCTCCATTTTCATCTACCTTAAAACAATATATATTTCTATTATTGTATCCAATCGATTGATAAATAAAATAGTCTTTTACAATATCTGTAAGTTCTTCGCTACCTTCTATATCTACAATTACCTTACCTTCCGTTCCCCATTCTAGATTACCGTCAATAATCTTTTGTCCCTGAATGCGACTATCCATAAAATCAGTATAATCTTCCCAACCAATATAATACTCCTCAATGCCTGAATTCTCCATAACAGAGATCATTGGGTTTTCTTGATGAAATTCCGATTCTCCAACCCTCAGTCCAGTAGAATCTGACCATAAATAACTACCTGCTGTGTTTATGCCTTGAGCATAAACCTGAGAATAATCTAATCTGTTATCTGACCAAACCGCAGCAATAGTTCCTGAGCTTTCGCTAAAAACAGCTTCCAGATATTGCTGATCTGATTGAGTATTAGATGTTATTGGAATTCCATTTTCTGGGAAGAAACTTGTTCCATCATCGTTTAATATTTGAAAATATATTTGTGAATCATACATATTTCGCATATCTGTCCATAAAAATATAGGATTATCTTCATTAGTTAGTAATTTTAGATCATTGATTGAGCCTGAAAGACCTGTGATAATTTCTTCACCGTCTTCTTCTAAAATTGGGTTTCCTGAGTAATCTAATAGCTGAACATATAAGCTGGTTGAACCCAATCTACGATCTCCCCATACACAGAATATTTTGTTTTCTGAAAGTTTAACATTCGGTGAGAACTGCCAGAACTCTGCAGAGCATAAATCATATCCGTTTGCTGGTAACTCAAATGTTCCACTAGAATTCACATGTTGAATATAAATATCTTCATGAGGATGGTTATTAATCCTACCATCTTCCCAAATGATCCAAGCACCACCATTATCATCACCACTAAGACGCGGATTAAGCTGGTCATTTAATGCCTGAACAATTTCTATACCTAGAACACTCCATTGTAAGTTACCGTTTAAATCGAGTTTTTGGGCATAGAGATCTTTGTAATTCTCGCTTATTTCGTTCCTACCATCTTCCCATACAATGATAGCTCCGTTATCAGAAGCTTTAGTAATTCTTGCATTTCGTTGAATACCTTCTCCTACGTATACTTCTACTTCATTTGCCCAAAGTAGATTCCCATTCAGATCAACTCTTTGAGCCATAATATCACCAAAAACATCTGTTCCTCTATCTCGCCATGTGAAGATGAAGTTTCCTGTTCCATCGGGAGTGATCTTTGGTTTTTCCTGTGGTCCTACAGCATCGGTTAACTGGATTCCATCATTATTCCACAGTAAATATCCATTTGAAGCTATACGTTGCATATAAATATTGGGGTCATTAGGATCTCTATAATCAAACCACGCTACAACTGCACCGTTTTCACCATCTTTCCAGAGAGTATGTTGATTTTGACTTCCACTATTACTAATAATTGGATTTCCATCGTATCCCCAACCGGAAACAATATTTCCATTTGTATCAATATGAGTTCCGTAAATATCAGAGCCACCAACATTTCTACCGTCAAGCCATATTACAAAAGCTCCTCCGTTGTCATCTGATACAATATTAAGGGATTGCTGATACTCTTCGGATAAACAGAGTGGAACACCTTCATCTGCCCACAAAACATCACCAAAACTAGAAATTTTTTGAGCAAAAACATCACCAGACCACTCGTTTCTAAAGTCGATCCAGGCAATGATTACATCTCCATTTCCAGATTCAACTAAAACTGGGGATTCTCGATAGCTAGACTCATGATTAACTAATAATCCATTCTCTCCCCATAGTGAGTTTCCATTATCATCAACTTTCTGTGCATAAATTCCACGAGTTCCATCTCTAGTATCACTCCAGGCAAATACAGAAGTACCATCACTACAAGCTACAGATGTTTGAGTCCAAATAATATTTTCTCCCTGTCGTACAGGGATTCCGTTTTCCTGCCATTGAATTTGTGCAAAAGAGAAACTGGAAACTATAAGTAAAATAAACAGAACATAACTTTTTTTCATGGTATCCTCCATATTTCTTAAAAAAATATTAGATATATCATTTTAATAACAAACACTTCTTAGAAGCAATGACTTTATCATCAACATTCAATTGATAGAAATATATACCTGAAGCGACAGGTTGGTCATTCTCGTCTTTTCCATTCCAAGTGACTGAATATGTTTGCCCTGTACCTTCGACTCCGCTCAGGTTGACAGGTATATTTTTTATTCTTTGTCCTTTGATGTTAAAAATGCTAATCTCGATGTTTTCAGAAGATTCTGTGTTTAATGAAAAAGATATTGTTGTGCTCGGATTAAAAGGATTTGGATAATTGCCGATCAGTTTTGTAACGGTTGGATTTACAAGCTCTTCTTCAATATTGGTTCCTTCCCATTCATAAGCTCCCATATCTGGTGCTATCCCAATATACTCTTCTGGAGAAAGGTCTAACAATGTATTTCCCTGCCATTCAAAGAAATCTGTTCCAGCATCAATACAGGGTGAATTATCCTGCAGATGATAATCTTCCGAAACGTTTACAAAAAGTGGATTTGCATCAATGTTGCCTTCTAACCAATTCACAGTACCAGAACCTGTAACAATCCCGCTTTCACCACCCAGGATATTACAATTAGAGATTGTCACAGAACAATTAATATTGTAATTTGCCATCTCTATTTCTTGTGGAATATTTCCACATAAGATCGAATTAACCAGAACAGGATGACAATCGTTATAACTGTACAAACCACCTCCGTTCCAATCGCTAATATTGAAAGCGATCGTACTATTAATTATTATTGGACTGCTATAGTAACTACATTTTATTCCTACATAATTGTTTGCTATCACGCAATTCTGAATAACAGGATCAGAGTCGTAATGACAATAAATTCCATAATACAAATTATCAGAGATATTGAGATTTCTTAATATAGGAGAAGAGTTATTTCTACAATCTATTCCATAGCTGTTTGTGATCGTCATATTAGATAGGACAGCATGTTGAATTCCATCAAAAATAAAGGCAAAAGGATCCCAGGTAACTTCACCAACACTGATGAAAGTACTGTCGATTCCCATTCCTGCCAGTGAGATATAATCCATCAGACGAATTGGAAAGATCTCTTCATTTGTTTCAGGACTGAATGTTCCATCAGAAAGAAATATCGTATGTTGATTTAAACTATCAACTAATATTTTGGAAAGTGCAAAAGTAATTGTCTTTAATGGTGAGTCCGAGGATAAACCATCATTTGTATTATCTCCCGCTGGAGAAACGTAAAGGTCTGCATTAACCTGTTCGATCAAACCGTGTTGAATATCAAAAGAAAAGTTTGAGATCGGTGTGGCATAATATCCAGTTGGAGCCGTTACGGTAAAAGTGTCTACAACAACGCTCACAAAGTCTTCTGAATATAGATCATTTCCTGAGGGTGAAGTGTTTAAATAAATATTACATCTATTATCTTCATCGAAAACAGGGTTTGAAGTTCCAGAGCAGTGAATTCCTCCACCACTGTAATTAGCATAATTATAAACTATCGTAACATTTTCCAGAATAGGATTTGCATTCCAGCAATTAATTCCACCACCTTCACTTGATGTATTATTTGAAATTAAGACATTTTGAAGTATCGGTTCAGAATTGCTACACACAAATCCGCCACCATTGCAACCAGAACTATTACCGATAATGTTTGTGGATGAAATATGAGTTTCAATATTTGATAAATATAATCCACCCGCTGTTTCATCTGCATGATTTGAAATTATGTT
>CAZSOM010000022.1:6256-12603 GCA_964608295.1 uncultured Candidatus Cloacimonadota bacterium | reverse complement strand
TTCGGGATCTTTTGAAATAATATCCAAATCTCCATCATTATCAAAATCACCCCACAAACCACCATTGCCAATAATCGTATCAGGAAAAGCAGCTTGAGTAACCTCCACGAAATGTGCTCCTTTCATATTTCTGAAAAGCCGCATTCCATTTAGTAAAATATCCTGAAATCCATCGTTGTTATAATCTCCCCAGGCAATTCGACTAGCTTGGATATTGTTCAATCCAATTTTATTTGTGATATCTGAGAAAATAACTCCATTATATCCAGCTTGCTTACGGATAAAATCTGAATATTCAACTTCGGAAAGATCTTTGTAACCTACCGCTTTTCTTAAAAGTGAATCAGCTTTGGGTGTATAATAATTTCTTGAATCACCTGCAATTAAAGCCTTTATTGCTGATTTAACCGTATATATATTTTTGCCTTGCTCTTCATAAATTTTAGCTAACCAATAGTAACACCCAGCTAAAGTAGTTTCATCATCTAGTCCTAAATCATTTTTGTTGATTATCCTAGTTAATACCTGCTCAGCTTCTTCAAATTTTCTTTGTTTAAAATATATTTCTGCCAGAAGTGATGCCGTTTTCACTGGAGCAGAACGTTTTTCAAGTAGCCATTCCTCCAGTGGGAAAAAATCCATTTTAGGATAATTAAGCGACATCTTATAAGCTTTTAAGGCAAATTCAAGTGTTTCCTGCGGATTGATATCCAACTTGTTATAGTATCTTGCTGTTTGAGAATATGGTTTATAGTCATTTGGAAAAGTTTTCCTAAATGCATCAAGTACAAGGATCAAGGAAATTTTTCTGTTTAAATTGTGCAGAGAATATGTAAGATACTGATACATTGTTCTGCGCCAGTTCGTATCAGGATATTTTTCCAATAATTTATTTATCTCTACAACTTTAAGTGAGTCATCTCTCCAGATCGGGTAGATCTTTTCATAGAATTCCTCATTAGCAAATTCATAAACTTTCTCTGATCCGGGATGATAAAAACACAAGGCACCTTTTATATTCTCATATTCTAAAGTATCGTCTATAGCTAGTTCTAATTTCTCTATCATCTCATCATAATCAGGTACTTCTGCCCTACACTCGATTTCATAAAATGAAAATAGAACTATGATTAGAAAACTAAACCAATATTTCATCATAATTCTTGTATTTATTAATTCTTAGAATTGTCAATTTGTATAGTATATTAATATTTTTTGGCAACAATTAAAAAACTCTTCAACAATTCTTGTAGTGGCATTTACTTCATTAAGATCATTTTTTTAGTTTCTTCGAGATTATCAGTTCTGAGTTTATAGAAATAAATTCCTGAAGAAATAGGTTGGTTGTTATCATCAGTGCCGTTCCAAACAACTGAATATCTGCTTTCCCCTCGTACTTCGTCCCTCGACTCCGCTCGGGATGACAACGAGTGCAAGCTCGGAGAAAGGTCTTTTACTTTTTGTCCTTTCAAATTATAGATCTCAAGTTCGACTTGTTGGTTTTGTTCGTTGCTAAGATTATAGGATATTGTGGTTTCAGGATTGAATGGATTGGGATAGTTTTCCAGAAAAATTGTGCTATCAGGTACATAAGTATTTTCTTCAATAGAAACACCATCATTAAAATAGACATAAGCAGAACCTGAATCAATTCCATTTTCATCATTATAATAAGCACTGATCAAAGCATAATTTCCTGAGATGGAAACCGGACAACCGAAATAATCAAAATCTGCACCATCGGATGCTGTTATCTTTGCCTGTTGTGTCCAACTTGTTCCACTTCTATGAAAAATATAAGCTGAACCTCTATCTGTTCCATTTTCATCATCATGACAAGCACCAACAGCCACATAATTTCCATCTATGGCAACTGATCTGCCGAATTCATCATCAACAGAACCATCGTCTGCAGTTAACTTTGTCTGCTCTGTCCAACTTGTTCCACTTCTATGAAAGATATAAACAGAACCGGAATTTGTTCCATTATCATCATCCCAATGAGCTCCAATAACTGCGTAATCACTTTCTATGGAAACTGTGTAACCGAACCAATCATAAGCCGCCCCATCTGGTGTAGTTAGCTTTGCCTGCTCTGTCCAACTTGTTCCACTTCTATGAAATATATAAGCAGAGCCGGATTCAGATTCGTTATCATCGCCATAATGAGAACCAACAATAGCATAATCGCCCGAGATGGAAACCGAATAACCAAATAAATCATCATCCATACCAATGGCTGCGGTTAACTTTGCCTGCTCTATCCAATTGGTTCCACTTCTATAGAAGATATAAGCAGAACCTCTATCTATCCCAGAATTATCATCACCCCAAGCTCCAACAATAGCGTAATCACCCGAGATGGAAACTGAACAACCGAATCTATCACCAGAAACACCATCAGATGCAGTTATCTTTACCTGCTCTGTCCACGAAGTACCACTTCTAATAAAGATATAAGCAGAACCGGAATTAGTCCCATTATCATCATCACCATAAGCACCTATCACAGCATAATCTCCCGAGATGGAAACTGAATAACCGAAAAAATCTTCAACTCCACCATCGGATACTGTTAGCTTTAACTGTTCTGACCAGCTCGATCCATTGTTATAAAAAATATATGCAGATCCTGTCATAGACGAACTAGCACCTTCTTTCCAGGCTCCGATCACAGCATATTCCCCATCTATGGAAATTGAGTTGCCGAAATAATCGTAAGCTGCGCCATCGGATGCAGTTAGTTTTTGTTCGTTCTCCCAGTCAGCGAATAAAGTTGAACTAAGCAATAAAATGATCATAAGTATAGCTTTCTTCATTTTTCCCTCCATTCTCTCCAAGGCTTTTTACTCACCAATTTATTTCAAAAGCAATGGAGAAATAAAATACTTCATTCTAATTGGATTTTGTTTTTCATAGTTTTTCCTTAATTCTTATTTGAGTAAAATCATCCTTTTAGTTTTCACATAACCTTCAGCTTTCAATTTGTAAAAATATATTCCTGAAGAAACTGATTTATTGTTGTCATCTTTCCCATTCCATCCTGCAACATATTGTCCAGTTGGCAACTGATCATTGACAAGTTGTTTTACCTTTTGTCCTTTAATGTTGTAAATAGTGAGTGAAACTTTAGATTCCTTTTTGAGAGAATAATTTATTGTAGTAATTGGATTGAATGGATTTGGATAATTCTGATAAATAGCTGTTACAGAAGGTAATAACTCCTGTGTTGTTACACCATCTTCCACAATTAATTCCCACTCAAAATTTAATTCATTTCTGGCTGTTGGTTGATAATTATCTGTAATGTTAAGTGCTACTTGATATTCACCTGCTGAGTTTTCATCAGTGTAGAAAGTGTAACAGCTATCATTAGAGACAACCTCATCATCAAGTTCCCAACAGTATTCAATAGTATTTCCATCTGGATCAATGGCGTAAATATAAAAATTAATACTATCTCCTTCGGAAATTGTGAGTGAGTCGGGTTCAGGATAGATTTCTTCTACAATTATATATTGATCCTGGTGATAATAGTAAGCACCCATATCACATATTGTGTTATCAGGATCCAATGGGTAACTTGGATTACCGGCATCGATACAAGGTGAATTTCCTGTTAAATGATAAACACCAGCTACTGGATCTACAAATAAGGGATCTGTATCAATATTACCTATGCCTGTCCAACCACCTTGTACATCCGAATAGATTGCTGTAACTGAACCAGTTAGAATGTAAATCTCTTCTGGAGAATCATTCCATAGAATAGAATTCATAAAACTCGGATCGGAATCATCTAAGTAAATACCACCTCCAATATCAGCAGAATTAGCTGACATTGTTACATTCAGCAAGATTGGGTTGGAATTCCAAAAGCAATGAATTCCACCTCCGGTTGTATTACTTCCATAATCAGCATTATTGCTCACGATTATTACATTCAATAAACTAGGGCTAGAATTACTTAAACTAATACCTGCACCTATATGAGCAAAATTACTTGATATTACTACATTCTCAAAACTCGGATTGGAAATATAACTTCGAATCCCACCACCTCCACCTGTAACAGAATTTCCAGATATTATTACATTACTAAAACTTGGATTAGAATTGTAGCATCCAATTCCACCACCATTCCCTGCAGAATTATTTATTACTTTAGTATGAATTATTCTAGGATTTGAAGATGACCGACAGCTTATCCCTCCTCCATGAAGAGCATAATTACTTGTAATTATAAGATTCTCTAAATTTGGTTTTGATGAATTATCACATGTAATTCCACCTGCAAACCAAACGGGATACTCTCCACCCCCTAAACCATTTGTAATTGTGAATCCACTTAACACAGCAGTTGAATCTTCTCCAGTTTCAAATTTTACAACAGAATCCAGACTATCACCATCAATAACTGTCTGTGAGATGTAGGTTGTATCCTGTGTTGTTAAGAATAGCGATGCTACTGTAATAAGTTTTCCACTGTAGTTGATGTTCTCAAAATAGGTTCCGGGTTGTACAAGCACAGTGTCCGCATCATTAGAAAATCCAATACCATTCTGAATTGTGGCAAACGGATATAGCTCCGAACCATTCCCCGTTAAATCTGATCCGGTTGTAGAAATATGCCAGACAGGACCATTATATTGGTTGAAATGATAAGCTCCCATATCTGCAATTGTACCATCCGGGTCTAAGGGTGAAGCAGGATCCCCTGCATCAATACAGGGTGAATTCTCGGTTAAACGATAATCTCCATCTAAAGGATCTACAAATAAAGGATCTTCATTAATACTGCCATCTAACCAGTTAATCGTACAATTATTATTAGTCACAATACCCGCTTCTCCACCTTGAATATCGGAATATGATATTGTGATTGAATTTGGGTCATTTCCTTGATAACAATAAATTTCTTGAGTTGAGTCGTTCCAGAGAATACAATTTATTAAACTCAAAGTGGAGCCATTCATTATGTTAATTCCGCCACCAAATAGGGCAGTATTACCTGATATAGTTACATTCATTAAATTCATATTTGAACTAGCACAGACAATACCACCACCCTGGCTAGTAGAAGAATTTTCTGAAATTGTTGTATTTTGTAAACTTGGATTGGAATTATAACAATATATCCCTCCACCACACATATCTACAATATTATCAGAGATCGTAACATTCTGTAGTTTTGGATCAGAATTGTTACAAAAAATTCCACCACCACAATAAGCATAATTATCTGTGATTGTCAAATTCTCTAAATTTGGATTTGATGAATTGCTACATGTAATTCCACCCGCATAGCAATTTGGAAATGCTCCACCACCTAACCCATTTATTATTGTAAATCCTATTAAAACAGAAGTAGAATCTTCGCCACTAGTGAATGTAACTACACTGCCAGCAGCATTACCATCAATAATAGTTTGTGTAATTAATGTTGTATCCTGAGTTGTTAAGAATAAAGAACCAACTGTAATGTTTTTACCATTGTAGTTGATGTTCTCTACATAAGTTCCAGGTTGCACAAGAACTGTGTCTAAATTAACAGATGTGTTAATCCCGGCTTGGATGGTTAGTTGATCTGCTGGAACGTTGATGATGGTTGAGTACAATCGTGTTGATAAAAGAAAAAATAGTAAAATAGAATAGATAGTTTTCATAAAACACTCCTTTAAAAATATATGGTTAAGTATTAATGAAGATCTAAAGAAGTGCAAGTGTATCAGAAGAGGGTCAGAAGCGTATAAGCCTATACAAACTTTACACTTCCTTATCTACAAAAACAAAAAAGAGTTTGATATTATTTAGTGTCAATTATTTTACTTAAATATTTTTTATAGTATAATTTATTTTGCATATAATTTTTTTTGCTATTATAAAAAAACGCTCAGAAAACTCTGAGCGTCGTATAATTGTAAGATAACACTTAAGACTATTTCATTAAAATCATTTTTTTTGTTTGTTCATAATTCCCAGATTTTAATTTATAGAAGTATATTCCCGATGAAACAGGTTTATTGGTTTGGTCTGTACCATCCCAAACTATTGAAGATTGATTATTAGAGATTGAATATTGTCTAACCTTCTGACCTTTTAAATTATAGATTTCTAAAGCAGCATTTGACAATGTTTCTAATACAAAAAATTCAATCGTGGTGGATGGATTGAAAGGATTGGGGAAATTACCAAGCAGTTGATCTGCAACAGCTACATCAACATCTATACTTGTTAAACATTCTGCATTTAACGGAATTATTAATTCCTGTGTATCCGGATCATTGCTGAATATTGTTAATTCTCCGGAATATTGGCCCATTTGAGCAGTTTCAAATTCAATTTCA
>CAZSOM010000022.1:0-6227 GCA_964608295.1 uncultured Candidatus Cloacimonadota bacterium | reverse complement strand
TCCCAGATTAGTTATCTCCAGGTTATTTATTTGTAAATTGTTAGTTGTAACAATACCAAAATCAATTTGATCAGCAGAAGTGACAATATTTTGAGAGATCTCTCCAGTAAGTAAAGCAAGATATTGAGCCATAACCTCTGTTTTAGTGTTTCCATCGTCACCATCTGCCATTGCTCCCAGGAAAGTGGATGAAGCAATTGTTCGATAACTCCCTGAATTATAGTAAATCCCTCGAACAGCATCATCTTGAGAATTTACAATTGGAATACCTAAATCTGCATCCAATTCATCAATACCGTAATCAGCATTAGAACCTAATAGATAGCTTAATGAGAAACCAGGAATGGATTCCGTACTGTCTGCTTCTAGAATTTCAACACCGCTATACTCAAAGTTGGGAATGGAATTATCTCCCAATCCAAAATATGGACGTAAGTCAGCATGAACACCTGTACCAATAATTGCACTCTCAATGTAAACAGCTTTACCTGCTTCTAAAAACTCAATAATTCTTTGTACTTCTTCCGATCCGACCGGATCTGGAGGAGTCCAACCTCAACCACTGCACCAAATACCTGCAGTTGCAAAGATAATATCAAATTGTGAAAGGTCTTCTGCTAACAATGTATCAATCACAGGGAATATGTTGTTTGCAGTTAAGGCACGTTTTATGCCGGCATCCAGACCAACATAATTCCAGGGATCTTCCGGATCAGAAATTTCAGTTCCCCCATCTCTATCCCAAAGAAAGACATTCTGTGTCATTAGCAAACTAAAACTAAACACAAATAGAATTAAAACTAATTTTATTTTCATTAATATCCTCTTTAAACTTCTTAGTTGATACTATGCAATATTCATACCAACAAACTTTGAATAAGTTAATGTTTCTTAGTAAAAAACACAGAAATATTTTCTACTTCAGCATTAACATTTTCTTTGTAGAGGAATAATCAGCAGTTTTCATTTGGTAAAAATATATTCCGGAAGAAACAGATCTGTTGTTATCATCAGTTCCACTCCAAGTTATTGTATGTTTTCCAATATCCAGGTTTTCATTCACCAGAATTTTTACTTTTTGACCTTTAATATTAAAGATCTGCAGAGTCACAAATGATGAAGTTTGCTTTACTGAAAAAGAGATGGAGGTAGTTGGATTGAAAGGATTAGGGAAGTTGGCATAGAGTTCGTCAGTGGTCGAGATTATTGTTTCATCATTGCTTCCTGTAGTATTAGAATAATGAACATCATCAATGTACCAACCTTCGCCAGTGGTCAAGTTTGCGCTTCCAAAAACAAATCTGATCTGTGCTGTTCCTGAATAATCTGATAAATCCAGAACAACTTGTTCCCAGTCAATACTACCTGCAAATACTGGAATCCCACCTTCAAATGGAGATGCTGGGTAATTCATCGTAAAAGTTGGATAACCACCTACAGGTTCTATTTGTTCCCAATTTCCTCCATTAACAGAAATTTCAATTAGCCCACCATCCCATGTAGCAAGAATATCTGATCCCGCTTCCATCCAATGATAAAAAGTGATTTGTACACCTGGGAAAACTTCAATTTCCGGCATTACTAAAGCAGCATAAACATAATTGGAATAATTTGATTCACCTGCTCCACCACATTTCATAGCATAATTTCCATCTAATGTATTATTACGATAATCATCTATATGCCATTCATCGGCATAACCATCTGCAAGTATTATGTGTTCCCAACCTGTATTTCCATACTCAAAATCGTATGCATAAAAACCGATAGGCAAACGCATGTTCGCTTGGAAAATAAACTCGCTACTATCGGATGTATACACGTTCAGATCAGCAAAATACTCTTCAGGACAGTCTTCGGAAATATCAATGACAAAGGGAATGGTAGTAGTTTCCAGAGAATCGGGTGCAATTGAAGGAATTGTGTCAAATCCGTTTACGGTTACATAAGAATCTGAGCTAAATAACAGGTGTTGAGTATCATAAGCATAGCCATTCCCAATGTTATGAAAACTTAAGAAAATCTCACCCTGCTCACCTGGATCTAGTATCTCATCTGTACCGTCTAAAACATTGAGAGTAAAATCCCAGTATTCCAAAATTGGAGCGTTACAATATAGTTCAAAACCACTTAACCAACTTTCACCTTCCGATGTAATTTCAACTTCAAATTCAATTATACTGTTATCCTCAATTAAAGGAAGCAACTCAATAGTAAATGCATCAGTAAATGTAAGTTCAGATGAAGCTGGAATTAGAGTTCCATTCATTGTGTCATTGATGATTACAATTTTATCTGAATTTGTTGTTAAAATAGCTGAGAGAGCATTTCCGGTTGGTTGCAATCCTATATTCTGCAAAGTTAGATCAATCTGAAGAGTATCAAGAGACTGGTAAGAATTCTCGGCATGAACTCCAAGTTCAACATAATTCACAGCCTGGCATATCACATACATATCTGGGGATGTAATGGTTACATTAGCAGAGTAACGGTAATAATTTTGTTTTGTTACTGTAACCTTCATTGTATTGTTAGGAACTTGCTGAGATATTTCAATTTCCTGTGGGATTCCTGTTCCCAGAGCAGTAGCAACGATTTCTCCATTTACTGATAAGCAGATCAATGCTCCATCATCAGCCGTAATTTCAAATGTTTCTAATCCTGAAATTAGCTCATCATTATGCTCTACAGTAAGTAGTCGAGGAATTTCGGTATGAACTGTGGAAAAAGCACAACCATGATGATGGAAAAGATTATATGTGACTTCTTTATTATTTTCGTTATAGGGCCAGCTTGATTGCTGCAAGAAATATTTCCCTGCTGCATTTCCAAAAGCTGGTCGTATCCAATCAGCTTCTGAGGGTTCACCGCCATATTGCGGTAGGAAATTCTTCCACATTTGATCGTACATTCCCCAAACAAAGACATCATTTACAAAAGAATAAGATACTTCTGAGGCAGCAATGAGACCCAATGCTCCTTGTTGATGTCTATGAAAAGCTTCAGCAAAACAGGTTTCATTTGCATTATACTTTCCTGTAAGGCAATTAATCGAGAAGATAAAAACAAGGTCTTCGTTATTTAAACCATTTAAGTCTCCATTATCGTAATCTGGTTCTCCCCAACCTGTTATACCACCGTGATCTCGATGCTGAAGCATGAACGCTCCATTATTTATAGCATTATTGATACTTATTGAATTTCCTCCTGACCAACCACCTAATTCAGAAGGAGAAGCAGGAATGTAATCCAAACCATTTGGACCGAAAACATTTAGAACAGTAGTTGTGTTATTTGCAGTTGACCATGGATCAACAGCCGGATCTCCCTGATAAATAGCATTAATCCTAACCTGATCTTTACCCAACTCATTCTGCCAGAATCCACCTACACTTTCTGAACATATTTGGAACCAACGTTCTGTTTGCCATCCAAGTGCAGTAACAGGGTGAGCATAGAAATCTGGATTTGTGGGTGGATTTCTTTCATAATCCAGCACTTTCCCGATCATTATAGCAAGATGTTCTTCATTCTGAGCTGTCATTCTTGCCAGGATTACATCCGGCATATCATTATTTGTAACGTCAGCAAAAATATTATCTGAAACACAGTATCCATTCCAAATTGGTGCTACAACAGAACTACCAGTTGTTCCATAGTCTCCCAACAATAGAACTGCTGAGGGTGGATTATCCCAATTATTGTAGGCATTATCAATGTAAGTTTCAAGAGCTGTGACAGTATTACCTCCAATTTCGGTTGTTGTAACAACGCCTGTCCTAATTCCTTGTTCATTTCTGAATAAACTCAACGAATCAGCCCAAGCAGTAAAAACTGGATCATCCGGAGAAATGATTATATAGTCATAATCATCCGTTCTGTTATTTGAAGTTGTTGGATTAATCTCTGGTAAAGAACTAAAATTTATAAATACATCACTTAAAATCGAATCCCACCAGATATTACGAAATCTATCTTCACCGAAACGACTAGACCCACCATTAAAGTTAATTCTAATCTTGATATCCTTTAGAACAATCAAATCTTTTGTTACAGGATTATATTGAAATGGTGTTATGCCTAATATTGCTGAATCAATACCTCTAATTTCTGTGATCTCTGATAATTGAATTGGATTAGCAGGATAAGAAGAATCCGACTCATAAACCTTCAAATTTTTATAGTATTCTAAAGGATCTGTATTCGTATCAAGTGGTATTATTGGAGATGGTGCTATGTCAATATTTTTGATTATTTCTGTTCTTGTTGAAAGGATCTCCAATTCCACTTTTGCACCATTTGGTATTGCAAAATATCTTCCTAAACCTGGAAGATCAGGCATACCTTCATCGTTTTGTAAGATACTCCCAGATAGAATTGGCTTTATCATTTTCATACCATTTACTTGAACTTCTTCCAATTCGATTTGGTGTATCGAATATTCTATCAGCAGCTCAGAAGCTGAAGAACTTACGATATTCATACCTTCATTATTCCAATTATCTGAAAAATTTACGGTTATAGCACTAAGACAATTCATACTAATAACTAGTACTAAAATTAACATTATTTTTATCATATTCACCTCAATATTCTTTGAAATCATTAATTTTAGCAGGACTAAAGACGTCAACGTAAATGAGATATTTGATATAAGCAAACATATCTATTGACAAAGTTGCGACATCTGATTTCTAGCATCTAAATTAAAAAGTTAAGAAGGTTAAAATATGAAAAATTCGCAAGATTTTATCGAGTTAACCGCAAGGTTACAAAAATTATTTAGTGATCGAGATAATTCTTATACTTTATGCGTAGTGATTAGTGATATTGAATTTGCTTTGTTACGTTTCCTTCACAAGATAAACCGTCCTCTCAAAATGCGGGAAATTGCTGAAATGTATGAAATCTCCAATGCCAAAGTCACACGGATTATCGATAAACTTGTTCAGATGGAATTTGTTGAGAGATATCATTCGGTAAATGATCGTCGCAGCTTGTTTGCCCGTATCACAGATGAAGGGAGCAAGATGGCTGAGAATACAAAGTATAAATTGAATAAATTCCATGAAGAAGTACTAAAGTTGATACCTGAAGATGAGATAGATCAAACTTATCATTATCTTAAATTGTTTGTTGATGCCTATGAGAAAAAAATAACTGATTCACAATGATATAATTTGTATTATTAGAATAAATTCTCTGGAGAAATATAATTAGATTTCCAACCTAATTTTTCCTTATCTTATTAAATGATTTTGATTTAGCAGTCTCATTTGCAAAACACTATCTTAATGTGCGTTTAATATAACCTTAAAATATTATATAAATAATTAAAAAAAAGGATAACATCAGATTAAATTAGTAAAGTTTATTTTTCAAAAGTGATTGTGAACTTTGCTCTCAAAAACAAATTATATTTAGAATATTGTTGACTAAAAATGCTCAAATTTATTATTTCAAACACGTGTTTTAAATTTATGTTTTAATTTATATATGAGGAATGAATTATGAGTAGTGATGAAGTAAAACAAAAGATCATTTTATCAGCCATTGAATGCATCGAAGCAGAAGGTCTACAAGGAGCAACTATCAGGAAAATTGCAGATCAGGCTGGAGTGAACGTGGCAGCAATCAACTATCATTTCGGATCCAAAAAACAATTATTCAAGATTGTTTTAAATTCCACTTTGAATGAAAGTTTTGTGAACAACATTCAGGATTATGAAGAGCTTTGGTTAAGTAACACCAAAAAAGCATTGCAGCTTTTTTTAGAAGATACTGTTCAAGGTGCAATAAACTATCCTAACTTAACCAAAGCACATCTTACAGAACCCTTCATTAAAAGTAATTTCAATACTAATTCAGTGAGTAAAATGAATGAATTTCTCGACGACTTGCAAAGTTTGATACAAAATATTTTACCATTTGAAGATGACATGGAACAAAAAATGGCAATTGTCCAAATCTTCTCAGCCTTTCTGATGACCGGAATGATGCCAGATTTATTCAAACAATTTCTGGGTATTGAGATGAAAAATGAAGAAATTCAAAAAAAATTTGTAAATGTATTAATGAAGAACTACATAAAATGAGAAAAGTATGAAAGTAAGAATTATCGCAATTTTAATATTGATGATGGAACTGAACACCTACCTATTATCAGATGAAATACAAACCGGAAATTTAATGGGAAGGGTTGTAGATGCAGAAACCAATTATCCGCT
>CAZSOM010000021.1:0-12745 GCA_964608295.1 uncultured Candidatus Cloacimonadota bacterium | reverse complement strand
ATTGCTCACTAGACCCTGAACCTAGCGCGTCTACCAATTCCGCCACTTCTGCATCTGCAATTGAAGAAATTTTTCACCCTTTCAGAGTCAAGATAAAAGTAATTTCGAATCTATCGGATATGCTTGTTCACTTTCATTAATATTAAAAGATTTTTAATTGACAAATAAAGGCTCTAATTGAAATTCCAAAAGTGGAAATCGAATAATGAGGAATTAATGGCATATTTAATATTAGCAAGAAAATACAGACCGCAAACATTTGATGAAGTCTATGCACAAGATCATATAACACAGATTCTTAAGAATACAATTGAAATGGATAGAATGGCGCAGGCATATCTTTTCACAGGTCCACGTGGAGTTGGTAAAACTTCATTAGCCAGGATCTTTGCCAAAAGCCTGAATTGTTTGACTGATGGTCCCACAGCAACTCCCTGCAATACTTGTCAAAACTGTACTGAGATTACTTCAGGAACATCAACCGATGTAATCGAGATCGACGGTGCTTCCAATACAGGTGTGGAAGATATTCGTGATCTTCAAAAAGAATTGATGTACGCTCCTTCCAATTCCCGCAATAAAATTTACATTATTGATGAAGTTCACATGCTTTCTAAAAATGCTTTTAATGCGCTTCTCAAAACTTTGGAAGAACCTCCGGCAAACGTTGTGTTCATCTTTGCAACAACCGAACCACATAAAGTTCTACCTACTATCATTTCCAGATGTCAACGCTTTGACTTTAAAAGAATTCCTATTCCTGCCATTATTGATAGATTAACCTCTATCTGTAAGATCGATAAAATATCAATTGATCCGGAAGCATTATTTACTATTGCCAAGAAGGCTGATGGCAGTATGCGTGACGGGCTGTCCTTGATGGATCAGGTACTATCTTATGGGAAAGATTATATTTCACTATCTGATGTACTTTCGATCTTCGGAATTGTTCATACTGATATTTATTTTAAGATATTGCTCTCAATTACTGAGAAAAATGCTTCAACAATTATACAATTATTCCATGAGATCTTAGAGAAAGGAAATGATGTTCAGGAATTTCTGAATGGTATGCTGGATTACCTGAGAAACCTACTTCTAATGAAACTTGAGATCGAAATTCCCACAATCTCAGAAGCTACCAGAAAGCAAATGCAACAGATCTCAGATAATTTTGAAGATAGTGATATTATTTACATTATGACCATACTTATAAAAACAAAAATGGATATTAAAAGCAGCAGTAATCCAATATTAGTTACTGAAATGGCGTTTATAAAAATATCTCGTCTGGCAGAATTGCAATCCATTGATAAACTCATTGCTTCTATAAATACTGGCAAACCTGTTCAGATGGAAGCTGTACAGATCAAAAAGCCTACAATTCCATCTCCCCAAAATACAATAATTCATGAGAAGATGGAAGAAGTTAAATCTGAAATTCAGAAAGAGGTTGATCAGGAAAAACCAAAGCTTGATAAATTAACAATTGAAGCAGTAAATGAGAACATGGAAGTAATAACAAATCTGCTAGCAAAGCGAAAGCCTATCATATCTAACTATTTTAATAAATGTGAGATACAGAACTTATCTAACAATTTTCTTCACTTATCTTCTTCTAAATCTTTTGCCTTTAAGTTACTAAAGGATGAGAAAGATATGATCTCAGACATTTTTTCAGAACATTTCAATTTAAAAATCAAAGTTGATTTCATGTTGGAAGAAGTAGAAGAAAAGAAAGTAATTACAAATCCTACATTGGATGATATAAAAAGAGAATCTCCCATTATTGCCAAATTTATCGAGGATACAGATTCAATAATTAATTAATTCTGAAACGGTTTTAAATTTATATCCTCTCTTAGGTAATTCAATAATAAGTCTTTTTACAGCCTCAATCGTAGCTTGCCTATCTATTTTTTTTCCCTTTCTATCAAGTCCTGAATCATGTAAAACTATAATTGAACCAGGTTTGAGACGCTTGTAAATTCTAGATATGATCACATTTGCATCATTTTCTCTATAATCTTTCGTGGGAACATTCCACATGATAACCTTTTTGTTCAAAGATACTAAAGCAGCTGAAGCGCAGAATAGTATTCTACCGAATGGTGGTCTGAAATGAATTTCACTTTTTACACCTAGTTCACGCAAAAGATCATCAGTTTTTTGAATATCTTGTTTTATTTTGCTGTTTTTTTTAAAGATCAAATTTTGGTGAGAATATGAATGGTTACCAAGTTCATGCCCTTCAACGATCATTCTGCTAATTATTTTTTTATGTTTTATAATATGTTCGCCAGTAACAAAGAATGTTGCTTTAATGCCTTTTTCCTTGAATATATCCAATAATTTATTTGTGAATATCGGATGTGGTCCATCATCAAATGTGAGTGCGACCAGTTTCTCTTTGGTTTTCGCTTTATAGATGAACTTTGGAAATAGAGTCATTTATTTCTCTCCAATATCATTGACTAAAATATTCTTCTCTCAATTTTTGATATAGAAAATTTTATTATAAGGATTCACAGTCAAGGTTTTTGCTTATGCCACTGTGAACAATGGAATATATGGAATTTATTATATTAGCTTTCGCTATACTCTATTTCACAATAATATTCTCTTTTTTGATTGGAATTGTTTTTTTAAATGATTCTAAAAATACAAACATAAATAATATCTCTGTGCTAATAGCTGCTAGAAATGAAGAAGAGCATCTACCCGATTTAATCAAATCTCTAATTTCCCAAAACTATCCTAAAGAAAACTATGAAATAATTATAGTGGATGATAGATCAACTGATAAAACATCTGAGCTTGTAAAACAATTCCAATGCGAATATTCCAATATGAAGCTACTAAGGATAGAGAATGAGTCTGAACAGCTTTTAGGGAAGAAAGAAGCAATAGACGCCGGCATTAGAGCAGCAAGCTATAATCTACTTGCTTTCACTGATGCTGATTGCGTTCCAACCCAGAATTGGCTTAAGCATATTAATAGTCACTTTACAGAAGATACAGATGTAGTAGCTGGATATTCTTATGTTCATTACAAAAATCGGTTCTTCAAATATCTTAAAAACCTGGAGAGATCATCTCTCTTTGCTGTAATTGCTGGAAGTTTTGGTTGGAATTGGGGAATTACTATTACTGCCGGTAATATGGCATATCGAAAAGAACTGTTTGAGAAAGCAGGTGGTTTTGGTGAGATCGGTAAGGTAAGATCTGGTGATGATGACCTGATGATCCAAAAAATGAGGAAACATATTCGTTGCATGAAGTTTATGTTCCATCCTGACTCAATTATTGAAACAGGGAGAGACCAAACAACTAAAACTCAGATGCATCAAGAAATCCGTCGTGGTTCAAAATGGCGTTATTACACATTACCGATAAAGATTTTAACTCTTTTTATATTCATGTATTATGTAATCTTTATTTGGTGTTTTTTGGGATTTTTGTTTTCTAAGATTTCTACTATGCTTTTCATCATCATTCTCATCTTGAAAATATTACCAGAATTTTTACTATTAACTTTGTTCTTAGCAAAAATAAGAAGATTACGTTTGATGTGGGTCTTCCCCATTGCGGAACTACTTTACATACCATATTTCATCTACTTTGGGATGAAAGGAACTTTTGGTAAATATAGATGGAAAGAGTAAAACGAAAATACCAAAAAGAATTATCCCTTTTTGAGACACAAAGAAAAAGCATGCGACGTTTATGGAATATAGAACAACGTTCTGCTGAGCTTCTTTTTACAATAATTGAAGCAACAAAACCAGACAGAATTTTAGAAATTGGTACTTCAAATGGTTTTTCTACATTCTGGTTATCTCTTGCAGCTGAAACTTGTGGAGCACTTGTTGACACAATAGAGGTTGATGAGGATAGATATAATCTAGCAAGGAAAAATTTGGAGAATAGAGATAATATAATTCAGCATTTTGGAAAAGCTGAGTTGATAATTCCAAAGTTAATGTATAAATACGATTTCATCTTTATCGATGCCGGTAAAGTGAATTATATTGATTACATTAAATTGCTTTCCGAAAAATTGGAAGACCGTGCAATTATTGTTGCAGACAATGTAATTTCACATAAACATACTGTTACAGAATATCTTGACTACATAGAAAGCAGTGAGCTTTTTGATTGTGTAACGTTGAATATTGATTCAGGATTAAATGTAGCCGTTTATGATGCTAAATAAAATTGATACAAGGAGAAGTAATTAATGAACACTCCAGTAGTTATTGGAATTTCAGGAGGGACCGGTTCTGGTAAAAGCACCATCACAGATGCCATTCAAAACGAAGTAATGGATAAGATCACAACAATTCCTCAAGATAGTTATTATAAGAATTTTGGACATCTCCCTTATGAGGAACGAAATAAGATAAATTTTGACCATCCAAATACTTTGGATAATGAACTTCTAATTAAGCATATAAATCAATTGAAGAACAATCAGGCAATAGAGATGCCGGTCTATGATTTTAAAACACATACCAGGATGGAAAAAACTATTACAAAAAATCCAACAAAACTTATAATCATCGAAGGTATTCTGATCTTTGAGAACGTGGAATTAAGAAACTTAATGGATATCAAGATTTTCGTTGATACAGATGCCGATATTAGGATATTGAGAAGGATCAAGCGTGATATGAAAGAGCGTGGAAGAGATTTTCAGTCAGTGGTTGAACAATATCTTTCCACAGTGAGACCAATGCACATTGAATTTGTAGAACCCAGTAAAAAATATGCTCATGTTATAATTCCGGAAGGTGGGAAAAATAAAATCGGTATTGACATGATAGTATCAAAAATTAAACATATAATTAATTAATGCATGGAGGAAGAATGAAGATTAAAATATTTATTATCATCGCAATGATGATCACGGGTCTTTTTGCAACAGATCAAGTAACGATCTACAATGAGAATTTCTCATTGGTACGTTCATCGATTGAACTTACTCTATCAAAAGGTTTACAGAGTTATTTTATGGATGATATTCCAGCAACTATCGAAGCAAATTCAGTAATCATCAAACCACTTAAAGGAAATATTGAGGTCTTTTCACAGAATTATGAGTATGATCTGGCCAATACTTCCAAAATATTGGGAAAGTATATTGGAAAAGACGTTGAGATAATTACAGAAGAAGAAGCTAAGTTCATGGGTAAATTGCAATTTACAGATAGTTCTACAATTGGCATAATTGAAAATAATACAGATAAGCTTATTCTAATCCAGAGAGGAGAGATAAGAAATATCAGTCTGGCAGAACTTCCCGCAAATTTCTTTTTAAAACCAACTCTTCATTGGAGATTGAACACAACTAAAGGTGGTAAATTTCCTGTTGATTTTTCTTACATGTGCACAGGAATGAAATGGGATGTTACTTATAACACTGTTTGGAATGATGATCTGAATAAACTTGAGATCAACAGTTGGGTTACAATAGTTAACCAGACAGGAAAATCATTTACAGATACAAAACTTAAACTTATAGCAGGAGATGTTCAAAAGATCAAGCAACAATTTGATAGAAGTTATTTAAAAAATGCTGGTTATGAAGCAACTACGAGTGCTCCTGACTTTGCAGAAAAAGCTTTTCACGATTTTCATATGTACACCTTAAGCGAAAATGTTAACATCAATAATAATCAAACTAAACAATTGCGTCTCTTCCCTACTAAAACAGTAGATGCAGAATCTAAGTATGAATACAACACTGGTTCAACAGATGTTCAAAGTAAAATAAAATTCATGAATTCTAAGAAAGCCGGATTAGGAATTCCATTACCAAAAGGTGATGTGAAGATATACAAGAAAGATGATGCTGACAACGAACTGGAATTCATTGGCGAAGATACTCTTGATCATACTGCAAAAGATGAAGAAATCCTTCTGACTACAGGTAATGCTTTTGATCTGGTAGCTGAAACTATAACTGTTGACCGAAGGAAGATCTCTAACAGAATTATTGAGCGAGATATGAAAGTAACATTGAAGAATCGTTCTAGCAAAATAAAATCAATTACTGTACTTCATGTTTTGTATGGTGATTGGACAATAATGAAAAATAGTCTTCCGTTTAAAAAGAAACATTCATCTTTAATTGAATTTGAAACAGAGTTAAAACCTGATGAAACTTTTGAGTTAACCTGGACAGAGAGAATAGAATCCTAAAAAAGGGGAAATAAAATGGCATTTAACTTATTATCATTTGATGATATGATTAGCAAATTGTTAGTAAAGCAGGAACTGGAAGAACATTTACATGATATCATCAATAATATCGAGCATGAGTTTAAATATCAGTCTATTGGAATATATCTTAGAGTAGCCAAAACAGATACTTACCGCATGAAGATTTCCCGCAATATCAGCCATACTTTTGCTAAAAACTCAATATATAACACTGCTGATCCATTACTGAAAGAACTGAATACTTTTCACCTTCTTGATCTTAGAGCACAAGATACACAACATAAATTTGAAAAAGATTATTCTCATTTATTAATACTTCCTTTGTATTACAATGAAGATCTTCTTGGATTTATGTTCATAGATAAAAGCAGTGAAGTTTTTGATAGTGAAGAGATAACTAAAGTTAAACTATTTGCATCAACAATTTCAGTGATAGTCCAATTGTATCTGAACAGTGGTGAAATAGAAAAACATCGAAAAAAATATGGATCTTCGAATATTTATGCCTATGAAGCATTCATTGATAAAAGTGAAGAGGTATTTTCTTTGATGAAGCGTTACAATAGAGATCTCACAATTGCAGTTATACAGATCAGTAACTATGATGATTTAGTGAGGACTATTGGAAAACATGAAGCAGAAGATATTCTTAAGCAGGTTTCTATCACTCTAAAGAAAGATATCCGTACTACCGATGTTATTGGGAAGATACGTAAAAATGCATTCGCAGTGTTATTACCTGAAACATCTAGTAACAATGGCTTTGTTACAATAACGAGAGTAAGTAATAAGATAAATAAATTACCAATAAGCAAAACTTGTAAAATAAGTTGGGGTCTGGCTGGATTAGATGATAAGACTGAAAATGTGGTTGATCTTTTAAAACTTGCCGAGTTTGTAGTAAATGACTCAAATAGGAAAGATGAAGATTTTATTGTAATTTATAGATAAGAGATGTTAGACGTTAATACAATAAACCTTCAAGTTACTTGCTTGAAGGTTTTTTTATTGATCAACTATAAGCTTCATTGTTAGAACAGCTTCAGATAGACCTGAAAATACGGCACGAGAAATTATACTATGTCCAATATTGAATTCTTCTATGATATTTAAATCAACTAATCTCTGAGTATTGTGATAATTTAATCCATGTCCTGCCACAACACGCATTCCCAATTCTTTTGTTAGAATTGCTGCTTTTTCTATCCTATCAATTTCTATTTGGATTTCACTTTCTTTTTTTAAATTTGCATATCTTCCAGTGTGAATTTCTACAGTATCAGATCCGAGATCTTTTGCTGTACGAATCATTTCCAGATCAGGTTCAATAAATACACTAACTTCAATTCCTGCTTTTTTCAAAGATGTAATTGCATCTCTGTAATCTTCTATTAAATTTAAACCACCTTCTGTTGTCAGCTCTTCTCTTTTTTCCGGTACTAAAGTTACTGTTTCAGGTAAATAATCGCTTGCGATCTTTACCATTTCAATAGTTGGAGCCATTTCTAAATTTAGTTTTGTTTGAATTGTCTGTCTAAGTAATTTAAGATCACGATCTTGCATATGCCTTCTATCTTCACGCACATGTATCGTTATCTGATCTGCTCCATTTTGTTCAGCAATACTTGCAGCATATACTGGTTCTGGCTCTATTCCCTTTCTAGCTTCCCTCAAAGTCGCTATGTGATCTATATTAACACCTAATAATGCCATTGTCTGATCTCCTGGTAATTTATAACTTGTTGTGATTAATAACTATTGCTGCTTTACTGCGTAAACCCTTAAGATGTTTAATAAGTTTAAGCTCGGAATCGATCTTCTTTAATCTATCTTTAAGAGCATCTTTTACTTCATCAAATTCAGCAACTACACTCTCTTTTTTATCAGTATTCATAATAATATGGTAACCAAACTTTGTTTTAATGGGTTCACTAAATTCGTTTCGCTCTAAATTAAAAGCAACTTCTTCAAAGTCCTTAACCATCTTTCCCCTTGGGAAATAACCTAGATCTCCAGAATGACAATTACTTGGACAATCAGAACATTCAGTGGCGATCTTTTCAAAATCTTCTTTAGACTTTATCTTCTTATAAATTTCATGTGCCTTTTCCATACTCTCTTCATCTGTACCTTTGATGAGTATATGGGAAGCTTTTACCATTTCCTGGGTTTGGAAGGAATCAATGTTCTCAATGTATATTTCTCTAAGTTCTTCGAGTGGTATTTCAGCGTCAGTTGAAAAATTTGTATTCACATATTTTGTGATCAATAGATTATTCTTTACTCTCTCTTTAATGGTTTCCATACAAATGTCATTGCATTTAAGCATATCATTAAATTCATTTTCCGATTCATATTTTAATTTTAACTCGACTACTTCATTTTCAATATCATCTTCATCAACTGTAAGTTTAGATTGTTTTGCTGAAACAAGCAAAAGATGTCCGTCAATCAATTGTTCAATTGCTCTTTTTTTTGCATCAGAATTTGGTTCTTCGAGGTGCATGGTTTTGAGTACTTCTTTTAATTCTGCCTGGTATTCCTGAAATTTAATTTCATAGTCATTTACTTTTGCAACGATCATTATTTCTCCACTACTCTCTGCATTATATCTTTAAAGATATTTGAAAATATAAGGTTATTTCTGTCTAATGTCAAATCAAATCCAATTTTTCTATACCAAGTGAATTGACGTTTAGCATAATTACGTGTATTCTGTTTGATCTTCTCAACACAATCTGATAGATTTGTTTCTCCATTCAAGAATGGATAAAGCTCTTTATAACCAACAGTATTCATACCTGGATCAGTTTTCTTATATCCTTTATTGATGATATTTTCCATCTCATTTAGAAGTCCGTTAGCAACCATCGTATCAACTCTTTTATTTATTCTTTCATACAATTCTTTTCGTTCATCCGTTATCATAATATTAACTGTTTTGAAACCAATATTGTTTGCAGTTTCTTCTTCCCATAATTGTGTGATTGTCTTGCCTGTTGTCTCATAAATTTCCAGTGCACGGAGAATTCGATTTAAGTCATTTTCATTTATTCTCTTTGCTGAGGTTGGATCGATTTTTTTTAATTTTATATAAAAATACTCAGGAGTTTTTGTTTCTGCAGATTTTCTTAAATTTTGTCTTATTTCAAAGGGGATTTCCGGAGCTTTGAATAAACCTTCCAGAAGAGCTTTTATATAGAAACCAGTTCCACCGCAAATTATCGGGATTTTATCCTGTGTTGATAATTCATTAATTATCTCTTTGGCATTTTCTGAGAATGTTCCGGCATTATACTCTTCATCGGGATTTACGATGTCAATCAGGTGATGTTTAATTTTACTTTGATCTTCATTAGTCGGTTTTGCAGTGCCGATATTCATGAATCTGTATACTTGCCTGGAATCAGCAGAGATGATGGATGAATTTAGCTCTTCAGCAAGTTTTAGTGCAAAGTTGCTCTTCCCAACTGCTGTTGGTCCCTGAATGATAATTACAGGAATTTTATTCTTTTGTTTTTGAATCATATTATGCGTTTGAATTTCTTTTCAAATTCAGGCATCGTCATCTTGATAATGAGAGGTCTTCCGTGAGGACAAAAATACGGGACTTCACAGGCAAACAGATCGTTGATAAGTGACAACATCTCTTTTCGGGACATCTTCTTTCCTGCTTTAATCGCTGCCTTACATGCTACTGATTTTGAAAGGCTGTCCCTGAAATCTTCTGTCTGTTCAAATTCATCATCCAATTGTTTGATAATATCTATGAAGATATCTCCCCCATCCCAATCTTCAAGTTCAATTGGAATCTCATCTATCACAATGGAATCACCGCTAAACGTTTTTATGGAAAATCCTATCTTGTTGAATACTTCGATATTTTCCGAGATCAATTCTGGGATTGTATTGCTGAGGTGTGGAGGCAGATCAATCACAATTGGAAATAGTAATTTCTGAGTTTGAGCAGGAGCTCCATGAATTCTATGTAATATCTTTTCATAAATAATTCGCTCGTGTGCTGCATGTTGATCAATGATCATCAAACCTTCTTCCACTTGAACGAAAATATAGCTTTGGTGCAGCTGCCAAGGATTTATCAATTCTTCTTCAGGTCGAAGAAACATATCAGTTCTACTTTCTGTAAAAGTCTTTTCTATTTGAAGATCATCATTTGTCTTTTTCCTGAATAGATCAGGTTGATAAATCTCTTTTAGTTCTCGCTTCACTTGATTGAATCTTTTCTTTTCCATTTTATCAGAAAAGATCATGCTCTCAACCCTGGTGGTTTTTCCAGTTTGGTAGGCAGAACTCATTTTGTTCTTTATCTGTTTGAATTTATCATTTTCATATTGCAATAATAGTTTCTCAATTTCTAATTTGATGAATGTATGCACTTTGCCCGGATCCCTGAAACGTATTTCCAGCTTTGCAGGGTGAACATTAAAATCTGCCTGCTGAGGATCAACATTGAGGAATAAAATGTAGGGTGGTGTTTTGCCTTGCTGAAAGATGCGTAGTTTCTTTATGAAGGGGCTATATGCAGATTTTAAGCTGTGCAATACAATTTTATCACGAATGTACCTTCCGTTAACAAAAAGGTACCTGTAATTCGCTAAACTTTCTTTCTCTTCATTCAGTCCACTTATAAATCCGGTCAGTTCAATATCCTGCCCTTTCATTGAAACTTCTATCAGATCACGTTTTTGAAAATCACTTCCAAACACAGCAGACATTCTTGCTTTCATGTCAGCTACTGCAGGATAATTAAGCTTTTCCTTTCCATCAGCTAAGAAACGGAAATGGATCTTCGGATATAGAATGGATTGGTAATGAAGATAATTGAGAATATGTTTGAATTCTACAGGATCAGACTTTAAGAATTTTCTGCGAGCTGGAACATTACTAAATAAATTTCTAACTGTAACTGAAGTTCCCCTATTAGCAGAAGTTTTAGAAAAATCAATAAGTTTACCGCCTTTAAATTCCACTCTGGAAGCAGTATCACTTTCTGCATCTTTAGTGATCAAAATAAGATGACTTACCGAAGCAATGCTGGGAAGAGCTTCACCCCTGAAACCAAGTGTAGAGATATTAAAAATATCAGAAACCGTTTTAATCTTGCTCGTAGCGTGTCGTTCAAATGACTGAAGAGAGTCATCTTCACTCATCCCTCTTCCGTTTTCAATAACCCGCATCAGCTTTTTCCCACCATTTTCAATCTGTACAGTGATCTCAGATGCACCAGCATCAATCGAATTCTCGACCAGTTCCTTAATTACTGAAACAGGTCTTTCAATAACTTCTCCGGCAGCTATTCTGTTGGCAATTTCTTCTGCTAATACTTTAATTCTTCCCATACTACTCTTTCATAAATTTATTATTAAACCATTCGGAACTATGCAGATCCTTAATATCAAAACAATCCATCTCTTTAATGAATGGCTTGATGTCTAAAAGTGGTGTTCCGTCTATAATGTCAATATTAGAAATGTTTATTATGTTACTCTCAATGCTCTCTAGTCTAACAATAGACATACCGATCTGATTTGGTCTGTGCGGACTTCTGGTTGCAAACACTCCTTTTATATGTTTCTCTCTGTAGGGTACAACTTGCAGATTGTAATCTTGAGAAAGATGAAAGTTGAAAAGAAGAACGATGTGAGAAAACTTTTCCAGACCTTTTAATCCATCCAAAAATTCAGGAAATATTTCCACCTTTGCTTTCACATCTATTCCTTCGTAAGGTTGTTTAGGAATTTCATTCCTATCTTTGAAAGGTGAATGGATGATTCCGATAGGTTTGAATATTATTTCATTTTGATCATTCTTTATATTCATCAATACTCCAATTGATTGGATTCTTTTTAATATATTCTGTTATATTATTTAAATCTTTTTCACATCTAATAATATGTTCATAATAATTTCTCTGCCATCTGAACCATTTTTGATTATTCTTATTGCACCAGCGTTTAACCGATCCTTTAAACTGATTAATAATCATTGATAATGAACCAGACTGAGGTTTGCCAAATTTTCTTTTATAGATTTCATTCTGTTGGGGTTTGCCTTGGCAAATCCGTTCTTCTGATTCTTCAGTGGTCACACCAAGGTGTGCCCCTGCATTTGGGGAAACAATCCAAATAATGCCATGGATATGATTTGGCATCATGATGAATTCACCTAATTCTATATGATTATAATGATTTGGGATATCATCCCATTTTTCTGAAACGATTTTTCCAATTACGGATAATTTAATTTTATTATTTATGATTTCACTAAGAGAATGTTCTCTTTTATGCGTACATATTGTAATGAAATATGCTCCGTTTGCAGTATAATCATAACTCGGTAAACGAATGGAATGACGAGAATGGATCATCTTAACACTTTTCTTGAAAAAGCTATCGTAAAATACGCCATCAAGAATAAACCTACGAATCCTTCAATGCCTGATAGTAATGAACCATACACTGATTTAGGTGCAACATCTCCATAACCAATTGTTAAGAAA
>CAZSOM010000020.1:11543-13013 GCA_964608295.1 uncultured Candidatus Cloacimonadota bacterium | reverse complement strand
TAGTAAAAACGAAATTCACGTTTTTGAAAAAAGCAAAGATATCTATTCATCTAGTATTTCTGGGATAAGAGCTGACGGAAAGTTGTTTGTTTCAAAAGAAATGGGTGGTGATATTGATGTTGATGTGGCTCTGCAAGAAAAATTGGTTGAATATTATATCAATAAAACTGTAGATCGAAAATTTGAAACTGGTAGTTCATTTACTAATAAGGAATTTTACAAACAATTTTATGCAAAAGGATTCCAACCGATTCTCTCAGAATTTTTTCACTTAGGGACAGATCAGCTAAAACAGATATTGTACACCATTTATGAAGATTTCAAATCTTATAAAAATATTCATTTTCATTTTAATGAGAATATTCTGGATCTGGAAGTATTGCCCGGAAAGGTATTGCTGAATAAGAATGATGCCTTTGACAAAGTTGTGGTTGCAGTGGGTCGTAGTGGACATAAACTAATTAAGACAATAATTAACAAGTTCCCTGAAGTAGTTTTAGATGACACAAAAGTTGATATGGGAGTTCGTTTTGAACTTCCTGATCATATAGTTGATGAATTAAACAAAGAGATGTATGAATTCAAAGTGAAATACAAAAGCAAAACAGGTTATATGGTTCGCACTTTTTGTAATAACCCCAGTGGATTCGTGGTTACAGAAAATTACGGTGATTTCGCAACTGTGAATGGCCACTCGAAACTTAAGGAGAAATCAAAAAATACTAATTTCGCCATCCTGACAACAGTTAAACTTACACATCCTTTTAATGATCCGATAGGTTATGGCTCACATATTGCAAAATTATTCAATCTGCTTGCTGGAGAAGGGAAGGTTATTTTGCAAACTTACGAAAATTTCAAATCTTCCAAACGAACAAAACATTTGTATAGAGTTGAACCAACCTTAGATCAAGAAAGTTTCATTCTGGGTGATATCAATCTTGCCTTCCCACGTAGAATTGCAGAAAGTATTATTGATTTTATCGAAAACTTGAATATTGTTGTTCCTGGAATTGCCAATGGTGATAACCTGCTTTATGCTCCTGAAATTAAATTCTATTCAAATAAACTTAGTAATAATGAATTTGATGATCTGAAATTTATCGGAGATTGTTCCGGAGGAACCAGATCAATTATCTATGCTACAGCGCACGGCTGGCAAATGGCAGAACAACTAATGGGATAATAAGTATGAATAAATTTACACATATTGTAAAACGTAGTGGAGCAATCGTTACATTTAAAAAAGAAAGAATTTCTAATGCAATTTTTAGAGCCGCAGTAGCTGTTGGTGGACGTGATAAAGAAGCTTCAGAAAAATTAGCTGATGAAGTAGTAGAAATACTTAATAGAGATTATCCTTCAGGGAAAAATCCGCATATAGAAGACATCCAGGATGTTGTAGAAAAAGTACTTATCAAAAATGGACATACAAAAGTTGCGAAAGCATATATTTTATATAGAAATAAG
>CAZSOM010000020.1:0-11533 GCA_964608295.1 uncultured Candidatus Cloacimonadota bacterium | reverse complement strand
CTGACTTTTAACCAGCTCATCAGCAAAAGAGCTATATATTTTATATAGAAATAATAATATCCAGAAGAGGAAAGAAAAAACGATTAAAGCTTCTTCCCCATCTCAAAATATCCCATGGGATAAAATCTGGAAAACACTTGATTGGTCTGTTTCACACAATTTACATACAATTGAAGCACTAAATAAAAGAATTAAAAATGGTGAATTCCCGCATATAGTCCATGAATCTGAAACTGCCTATAAAGAAGAAGTTATTATGGCTTCTGAATTAATTTTAAATAGAATAGATGACTTAAAAATGGTATTAATTACCGGTCCTTCATCTTCAGGAAAGACTACTACCACGATCAAACTTGAAGAATATCTCAATAAACAGGGATATAAGTTTAAAATGTTTGCGGTGGATAACTATTTCTATAATTTAGCAGAACATCCAAAAGATGAATTTGGAGATTATGATTTTGAAACTCCCCAAGCACTCGATCTGGATCTGATAAATAAACATATCAGCCGTTTATGTGAAGGTGAAAAGGTAACAATTCCATTTTATGATTTTAAAACCGGAACGAGATTTTTAGATAAAACACCTATGAAACTTGAGAAAAATGAGATCCTTCTTATTGATAGCCTTCACGGCCTTTATCCCGAAATGACAAAATCTATTGATGACAAATTCAAGTTTAAATTGTATCTTGAGCCGTTATTCCAGATCAAAAATAATGATGGAAAATACTTACGTTGGACAGATATTCGACTGATACGCAGAATGCTGCGTGATTCTATTCATCGTGCTTATGATCCCAAGCAAACACTTGAGCACTGGCACTATGTTCGTTCCAGTGAGATTAGGCATATTATTCCTTACCTTAATTCTGCTGATTATATCATTAATAGTGCGATGCCTTATGAACTTCCTATTTATAAAGCAAGACTTGGAAGTGAATTTGAAAAATGGGTATTTGAGTACAAGAATGATGAGTTAAAAAAAGATTCTTTCAAACGTGCATCCCGCGTAAATGAGCTATTGCAGCAGGTATTCAGCTATAATGATGAATCAGCAATCCCTGAAAACTCAGTAATTAGAGAATTTATTGGTGGTAGTATACATAAATATTAAATTTGCTTTAACGTATAAACTCCCATTCTTTTGCGTACAACCTAAATATTTTGTGGGGGATTTTTTATAGCAAATAAATTTGTAGATTCTTCGTAAGAACAACCTTCGAAAGAAATCCTCAGAAAGACAAATTTTTTCGTTGTTCGTTTTTGTTCGTTGTTAAATTCTTCTTATATAGTTTTTAATAAATTCTCTGCGTTTTTTAAATCTTCTGGTGTATCAATTCCTATACCTTTGTATGAGGTTAGAACCATACGAATCTTATATCCATTTTCCAAAAGTCTAAGTTGTTCAAGCTTTTCAAGCTTCTCCAATTTGCTTTCCGGTAACTCAACAAATTCAAAGAGTGCTTGTCTTCGGAAAGCATAAACTCCAATATGTTTATAATATTCACCCTTGGAAATTTTAGTATATGGAATCACTGAACGTGAGAAATAAAGTGCATTTCCATAATTATCACACACTACTTTCACATTATTCGGGTCTTCAATATCCTTATAAATTACATGCATTAAAGAAGCAACTTGCACTGATTTATCATTAAATGCTTCGATCAACATCCTAAGTGGATCTTCATTAATAAATGGTTCGTCACCCTGCACATTGATTATAACATCAGCATCTTTACAACTGAGTATTTTCCCACAAACTTCAGCAACACGATCCGTACCGCTTTTATGTTTCTTACTTGTTAAAACTACATTCCCATTAAAGCTGTTAACCGCTTCAAAAATTCGTTGATCATCTGTTCCCACAATAACATCAGCGAATAAACCGCTTTTAATGGCTTGTTCATAAACATGTTGAATTATGTACTTATTACCCAATTTTGCTAGGGGTTTTCCAGGAAAACGGGTAGAATCATACCTGGCTGGAATTATAGCTATTACTTTCATTACAATACCTCAATTCAGATCATCCTCTGACTCCGCTCAGGATGACCAGTATAAGTATAACTACGAGCATTATTTTGCAATCTCCAATTCATGATATACTTTAAATAGTCTCAAATTATCTTTCAGTTCTGTTGTTATGTAGCTGGCTTTCAGTTTCATTTGTGACAACTTTTCAGCAGTTTCTAAAGCAATCCTTTTTTCTGTGATCTCATCTGTGTTTATAATTACAGACTGCACTTGTTTTTCAAGATATTTTGCGATTTCAAATCTTGCTTCTTCAGCTGCTTTTTCCCAGGCATGAACTAATGAAGCAGAACTTTCAGTTCTAAAACATGTTATTGCATTATTAGAAATCATTAACTTATCAATGTCATAATATTCAGGTAATCTCTGAATATTGCCTTTCTTATCTGAACTTTGCACTTCAGAAGATGTCATTGAAAACAGACCGAAGAAGTAACCAAGTGCTTCAGAGGAATCCACAAGTATAAGAGAATTATATATTTGTTCTGTATGCTGAGGTGATGAACTTACATTTAACTTAAATTTGGTTACATTTGATTTGAGTATCTCTTCATTTGATGTTGAAGCATATTTTTCAATAGTATAAGAAGCATGATTCCTACTTTCCATTACTGTTGCCATTTGCCTTGCAGAATCCTTCATATCATCATGGTTCATACTTTTCCTTGAAATACCAACCACAAAGTTATCAGGTGCGGAATTAACCCATTTTGGTAATGATGGAATCTCAAAGACATCTTGTGTTTCTTGCTTATAGATTTTATTTTGTGTTGCACATCCAACAATAACAAATAATGATAACAATAGAATTATTAGTTTTCTCATTTTTCACTCTTTTTCTTTTTATTCTTCTTCAAATAGACAAGAAGTGATGTTACATCAACCTGATTCACACCTGGAATCCTTGATGCTTGTCCTAATGATGTTGGTTTAATTTTATTTAATTTTTCACGAGCTTCATAAGCGATAGAATCGATTTTCATATAATCAATATTAGTTGGAATTTCCGAATGCTCCATTTTTTCAAATTTATCAATTTCTGCCATCTGCCGTTTGATATAGCCTTCATACTTTATATTTAATGAAATCCTATTTTGAATATCACTTGAAACATCTTCCGGAATTTTATAGCCAAATTCCTGAAGATCATCAAATGAGATTTCAGGTCGCTTAAGAATTTTTTCAAATTTCATTGGTTCTTTTAATTTGGGATGACTTCTTGATGCAGTTGTTTTTAGAAATGCCATTTCTCTAGTGAATATTTCTTTCATCTTTAGAAATTGCTGCCAACGAACATCACTCACTAAACCTAATTCATTGCCAATTGGCATTAATCTTTCATCAGCATTATCCTGCCGCAAGAACAATCTGTACTCTGCACGAGATGTAAATAAGCGATATGGTTCATTTGTTCCTTTGGTTACCAAATCATCTAAAAGGACACCGAGGTAAGATTGAGATCTATCAAAAATAAGTGGATCTTTTTTATCTAATGAAAGGACTGCGTTAATCCCAGCTGCAAGTCCTTGAGCCCCTGCTTCTTCATAACCGGATGTTCCATTGATCTGCCCGGCTAAATACAATCCTGAAACAATTTTTGTTTCTAATGTTGCCTTGATCTCATCCGGGATTACATAATCATATTCGATTGCATAACCATATCGGATTATGGATGCATTTTGCATACCTTCAATTGAATGGATCATCTTCTTTTGAATTTCCGGCGGAAGACTATTAGATGTACCGTTTACATAAGCTTCAAAAGTGTTTGAGCCTTCCGGCTCAATGAAAACATGATGCCTATCCTTATTAGAAAATTTAACGATTTTATCTTCAATGGAAGGACAATATCTTGGACCGATACCTTTTATATATCCTCCGTAAAGAGAAGATTTATAAAGATTGGAATTAATTATTTTATGCGTTTCCGGATTGGTAAAAGTAAGATAGCAACTAATATCATTCCTTAATTTAATATCTCTGTAATATGAGAACCCTTGCGGATTTTGATCTCCCGGTTGTTCTTCCACCTGGTTCATATTCACAGTTCTAAGATCAATTCTAGGTGGAGTTCCTGTTTTGAATCGTGCTAATTTCAATCCTATCTTTATTAGTGATTCTGAAAGTTTGTTTGATGCCGGTTCACCAGATCTTCCAGCACTTACATTTACATTCCCAATGTGGATCAATCCTTTTAGAAATGTTCCATTTGCCAAGATAACTTTTGGAGCGAAATATTCTTCTCCAAGGTTGGAACGTACACCTTTCACAGTTTTGCCATCACTCTCTAAAATTATCTCATCAATCATTGATTCTATAATATCAAGATTATCCTGATTTTCTAAAGCTTGATGCATAATAGCTGAATATTGCATCCTGTCATTTTGGGAACGTGGAGCCCAAACTGCCGGTCCTTTCTTTTTATTCAGCATTCTGAATTGAATACCAGTAAGATCTGCAGCTCTGGCAAGCTCTCCACCCAGCGCGTCAATCTCCCTGGCAAGATGTCCTTTAGCAGGACCGCCTATTGATGGGTTGCAACTCATACGTCCAATTGTCTCAATTTTAATAACGAAGATAAGCGTACGTGCACCCATCCTGGCAGCAGCTAGTGCTGCTTCTATTCCTGCATGCCCGGCTCCTACTACAATTACATCATATTTATTCATACTTTTCACTATTTTATTTTTTATGGTCTGATAATTTTATTTTATCAATTTCCAATTGTTGATATCTGACTTAAGTGTCAAGCTAGTTCAACTTAAGCTCTTTTTTTGATTTGACAAGGATACCATTGTTTAAAGTTTAGAAAACTGAAGTACAATGCAGTGTAATGCTTGATAAGAAATCAGGTTTGCAAATGATCTGAAAAATAGTGTTAATAATTTATTAGGAGATAGTTTGATAGATGGCAAAGCAAAATAAGACAGCTATAAATCCAAGAAGAGATGAAGATTATCCAAGCTGGTACCAGGAAGTTGTTAAAGCTGCTGATATGGCAGAAAGTAGCGAGGTTCGTGGCTGTATGGTCATTAAACCATGGGGTTATGCAATTTGGGAAAATATACAAAAGAGCTTAGATGCAATGTTTAAAGAAACAGGACATGTTAACGCTTATTTCCCATTATTCATTCCAAAAAGTTTTTTTGAAAAAGAAGCTGAACATGTGGAAGGCTTTGCTAAAGAATGTGCCGTAGTTACACATACCAGACTTGAAGATGATGGAGAAGGTGGATTAAAACCGGCTGGAAAATTAACTGAAGAACTTATTGTACGACCAACCAGTGAGACCATTATTGGAGCTTCTTTTAGTAAATGGGTTAATTCTTACCGAGATCTTCCCCTTTTGATAAATCAATGGGCAAATGTAGTTAGGTGGGAAATGAGAACCCGTTTATTTTTAAGGACTACCGAATTTTTATGGCAGGAAGGACATACTGTTCATGCTTCTAAAGAAGAGGCAATTGAAGAAGCAAAGAGAATGTTGAATGTTTATACTGATTTTGCAGAGAATTATCTGGCAATGCCGGTAATAAAGGGTGAAAAAACGGAATCAGAAAAATTTCCCGGAGCTGTAACGACATACACTTTTGAAGCAATGATGCAAGATAAGAAAGCATTGCAAGCTGGTACATCACATTTCTTAGGACTCAATTTTGCAAAAGCTTCCAATATAAAATTTCAAAATAAAGACGGGAAAGAAGAGTATGCCTGGACTACATCGTGGGGAGTTTCTACAAGACTTATTGGAGCTCTCATTATGACTCACAGTGATGATAATGGATTAGTTTTACCACCTAAAATTGCACCTTCACATATAGTGTTGGTCCCTATTTATAGGAATATGCAAGAGCATGCTAGAGTCATGACCTTCATCAATGAATTTACTTCGAAACTAAAAAAGATAAGATATCATGAAGATAAGATTCGCTTTCAAATTGATAACCGAGATATGCGAGGTGGTGAAAAACTTTGGGACTGGATAAAGAAAGGAGTACCCTTAAGACTTGAAATCGGACCTCGTGATATTGAGAAAAATTCAGTTTTCATGGGAAGAAGAGATAAGGACGCAAGAGATAAAGTTGGAATGAATGTGGATGATTTTTTAAATGATCTTACAAAAACTCTCGACGAAATCCAGAAAAATATCTTTGATAAAGCTTATAGCTTCCGAAAAGAAAATACTATTGAAATTGATGATAAGGATGATTTTTATAATTTTTTTACTCCAAAAAGCAAAAATAATCCTGAAATTCATGGCGGTTTTGCTATAAGTCATTGGTGCGGTAGTGCTGAGTGTGAAGAAAAGATCAAAGATGATCTAAAAGTTACTATCCGTTGTATCCCTTCTGATGAAACAAAAGAAAATGGAAAATGTATTTATTGTGGTAAAAAAAGTAAAAAACGTGTTATTTTTGCGAAGGCTTATTGATGAATTTCTATATCAATAAAGGTGATGAGATAGAATTATTCAAACTTCTTAAGGCTGCCGGAGTCTGTGATTACTACAGCGATATCCGTCTATTTATTAAAGATGGTCTGGTAAAAGTAAATGGAGAAACAAACACGATAAAACATACGATGATCAAAATTGGTGATCAGGTGGAATACAAAGATCATAAGATACTTATTGTTGAGAGTAGACCAAAAAGTGAGCAAAGAGAAGAGAGAGTAGAAATCTCAAAAGAATTTAAACCTGCATCTCAAAACATACGACATGGAAAATTTAAATCCTGGCGACCGAAACCAATAGAATTAGAAAATGATCTGGAAAATGAGATCTTAATGATCTCACAAAAATTACATGAAAAAATGTTATTTAATAAGTTTACACTTTCGCTTGCTGAATCCTGTACAGGAGGTTTGATCCAAGAAGTAATCACGTCAAATTCAGGTGCATCTGGGTATTTTATGGGTGGAATTGTAAGTTATTCAGATCAGGCTAAAATTAATATTCTTAAGGTGAATTCTAAAACAATTAGTAAATTCGGTGCAGTATCTGAAGAAACTGCTACAGAGATGGCCAAAGGTGCACAAGCAATTTTTAATACTGATATTGCAGCCTCGATTACCGGTATTGCAGGTCCATCTGGAGGAACTGATGAAAAACCTGTTGGTACTATTCACATTGCCGTATCGATTAAAAACAGAATAATAAGCAGAAAACTGTCACTTTCAGGAAATCGGGAAAACATCAGAAAAAAATCAGCTTTGATCTTATTGAAACTAGTTTTAGAAAATATAAATTAAAAAAAATATTGACATCGCAAATGATAAATTGAATATGTGTCGCATATCGTTGATAATTTTTTATATTTACCATTTTAAAGAGAAATAATATCCTTGTCAAAAAAAGTAATTGAAAATAATTAGCTTTGAATATTAAGTTATGATGGAGTTCAATATGGTAAAGAAAATTATCACCTTGCTGTTCTTAGTTGTAGTGATACAATTATACTCACAGCATTTTGAAGTGCTAAATCAAACCGAAAATGAATTGGTAGTAAAATTTATTCTTCCTGAGTTTGAAAGAAAAATGATCTCTACTAAATTAGGAACTTTTACTAAAATAGTATGTAATGATGCCGCATATCCTGTTGAAAGCGGATATCCCTCTTTACCCTTTTTCACTGAAATTATCGGATTACCAATTGATGGAAATGTGTCCTTTCAGATAATTGCTAAAAAACAAAAGACAATTCCAAATTTAAAAGTGTATCCAACCGATAAAATGATTCCCACAGAGGATCGAGTAGATTATGAATTCTATATGAAGGAAGATTTTTATAATTCTAATGTAATATACCCATCAGAAATCATTGAGAAAGGTTCTCCAGCATATCTTGGTGATAGATATTTCACGGGATTCAATGTGCATCCTTTTCAATATAAACCAAATGATAACGAACTAATTGTAACAGAAGAACTAACTTTTCGTATTAATATTTTAGGTGATAAAATTAGAAGTATTCCTGAGGGTGTAAATTTTATAGATAAAGTTGGTAATTCCTTTTTCTTGAATAATGATTTTTCTAAGAATTGGCGGAAAGAGAAACAAAGATCAGAATTTGTCCCTCTTAGAGAAGGTGAAGAGATAAGTGAACTTCAATTAATCATTGATGAAGAAGGGATATATAAGATAAGCTATGAATATATTATAGAAAATCTGGCTGAACTCGGATTTCCAGATGATTTTGAAATGGCTTTTAATTGGGATGAGATCGATCCTCAAAACCTTGAGCTGTCATGTATGGGGAATCAGGTTCCAATTCATTTTGTTGGAGCAGAAGATGGTTCATTTGACCCTGGAGACTACTTTGAATTTCATGGTGATCGTCATTACGGTGAGAATCGTTATTATGATGATTTCACTTCGGAAAGTACATATTTTTTAAAGCTATTAGATCACCAGGGAAGCAGAATGGCTGTTGAGAATGGTGGGTTAGGTGTAATAAATTCAAGCCAGTTTACGATTCCTGAATCATTCCAGCAAACAGTACATTTTGAAGAGCAGAATACAAAGAATAATCTTGGTGCACAATATGCTTATAACTCACATGATTTTTATCGTGAAGATATCTGGTTCTGGAATAAACTAAGTGCTCCATCCTTAGAAATATATCCGTTTGAACTCCAATACCCTGACCAAAGACCAACCAAAAGATTTACAGCTCAAGCTTGTCTTTTCAGTCTTACTTTTGATGTAGATAATTATTATCAAATAAACCATTCTGCACTTATAAACATTAACTCATCACTGATCGACCAACATGAATGGAATGGACAGGCTGAACAAATGTTCAATAATTTTGATAACCCTATACCAAATAGTTATTTATTTCAAGGTGAAAATAATTTATATATAAGTTTACCTGGGATCCCGGGTATCGAAAATCAAAATGTTCTATTAGACTATTTTGATGTAACATACTGGCAAATGTATAAAACTGATACTGATAAAATTAAGTTTACTGAACCACAAGATAAACCATTAGGTTTATTCCAGTTTGAATTGGATAATTTTACTTCTGACCAAGTTTCAGTGTATAAATTAGGTACTAGTTATATTGAAAATGTTAGTGTAGAATCCTTTCTTGGAAATGGTAATCCCCCTTTTAAGATTTCTTTCCAGGATAGCTTGATCAATCATAACACTGAATACTATGCGGTAACGGAAGAGATGAAAAAGCAACCAGTAAGAATGCTTCTAAACATTTCTTCAAATTTAAAATTACAGACAAATCTAGCAAATTATATAGTAATTACCTTATCAGACTTTAGCGATAATGAATATCTCTTGCAATTTGAACAAAAATGGGAAGAACAAGGCAAAATAGTAAAGATTGTAAGCCTTGAGGATATTTTTGATGAATTTAATTTTGGTATTCGTTCTGCTCAATCTATAAAAGATTTTATTCAATATGCTTATAATAATTGGAGTGGCTCAGGTGTTTCACATGTTCTTTTCTTGGGAGATGGAATAACTGATGAAAGAGATGACAGCCCCAATCGTAATTATAATCTTATTCCTTTTAAAAATGTTTGGGTCCAAAAATGGGGTGCAATTGCCAGTGATAACTGGCTTGGTTGTATAGTCGGAGATGATTTAGTCTCAGATGTTGCTATTGGTCGTATTAATGTTTGGGATGAGAGTCAAATAGAAGGCGTCGTAAACAAAACTATTCAATACATTGACCAACCAAATTTTGAAGACCTCTGGCATAGCCATGTTACACTTGCAGCTGGTGGTAATGTGGGGGAAGGTTCTCAATTCGCTGATCAGTCGGAAATAATACGTTCAACATGGATTCCAGATGAATTTAATGTAAGACGTGTTTACTGTTATACAGGAAATCTTCCAAATTCTTATGAGGGAAACACAACAAGCCTTATAGATAATATTAATGATGGTACGCTATATTTACAATTTATGGGACATGGTGGTGGTCATGTTTGGGCAGATTATAATCTACTAAATATGGCAGATATTTCAATTTTTAATAATGATAACCTACCATTCGTAGCCAGCTTTTCATGTTACGGCTCAGCTTTCAACACACCTCAAAGTTCATGCTTAGGAGAAGAATTGATCCTGCGACCAAATATCGGAGCTATTGGGCATGTTGGTTTTACAGGGTATGGATATGTGAATGGAGACTTAGTTTTAAGTAGGAACTTAACAGAAGCGATATTTGACAAACACGTGCCTTCGACAGGTGAAGCTGTAAATTTTGCAAAAGCTAAGTTTTTTGCTTCATATAATTTTACGTCTGTCGGAGTTGCTCTTACTCATGGTTGTGCCCTTCTGGGTGATCCTATGATTCAACTCGTTTTACCGTATGATCAAAAACAAGTAGACTTGGATAAATATAATCTCGTAGAAGGTGACACTTTAGTAATTAGTTCTAATGTAGGATCACAAGTTACAAATGGGAAATTTGTAGTTTTTGACGAAGATGATTCTCAACTTGATCTCAGTCAATATTACCCATTCGAAATGCCAGTGATAAATAATACACTTACTGTTTCTGATTTTATTGTACCAGAAAATAATGCTTCTATATATTCTCAATATGTTAAATTATTCGCTTATGGTGAAGAAGGTGAGGTTACTGGTATTACAGGCTTTACAGTTGGACAGTCTGCAATGGTAAACTTGGAGGTTATTCCTGATCCACCTGAAGAAGGTGACCCAATAAACATCAGGGCTGACTTCTTTGATGAAAATGGATTAGGAGATGTAATTTTCGTACAAAGGGTGAGTGTTAATCCTTTAATAGAAATAGAGATGGGGATGATAAATATTGAAGATCATACATATGAATTAGAAATTCCGCTTCCAGCTTATTCAGCAGGAGATAATATTTATTTTCATTTCAAAATATTCAACACTATAGGAGATTCTACGATTACCAATACAGAAGTTATTACAGTTGCCGGACCTGATCTTGTGATGGAACATTTTGAACTTACTGAGCATGATAATGAACCTGCAGCTAAAATACTTATTCGTAATTCAGGGTCAACAGAAGCGGGCTCCTGTAATTTAAGGTTATATGATATTCTTGAGGGAACAGAATTACTTTCTACAATTCAAATAGAGCCGCTTGGTGTTCTTGAAAACAGATGGGAATATATTCCAATTCCTCTTATAAATAGAAGTGTAAAATTTAAATCCACAGTAAATGAGAACGAAGAGTTTTTCTCAGAGATTAGTATCAGTAATAATGAAATTATTTCTGATACTTTATCTGTAAACATGTTCGAAATCGGAAATATTGGATCAACCGTATCTGCTTTTAGTCTTGATGATAATTTACTTTGCGAGTTTCCACACGATTTTTTATCTGATCCTGCAATTTTCTACATTAATTCAATCAGCACAGAAGAACCAATAGATCAACCTGATATAATTGAAATCCTACCAGCAAATCAAACTAATACGTTTTGTTACGAAATTGGAACTCTTGATGAGTCGTGCCTGGCTGATTCTCTT
>CAZSOM010000019.1:10007-13164 GCA_964608295.1 uncultured Candidatus Cloacimonadota bacterium | reverse complement strand
TTCTCAATAAGTATTTTAGGAGAGTCAACCGGTGTCGCAACTATTCCGCTAATTGAAATCGTCAGATCAAGGGTACCTTTACCAATTGTGAATTCTGATTTCTCCACAATATCTTTAAGACGATTTCCTATCAACTCTACAGAATCTTCTCTTACATTGATTAGAATAATGGCAAATTCTTTTTCAGACCACCTACCAGCAATATCAAACGGACGAAGATCTTCTACAACTAATTCCGAGATGACAGTAAGTACATTTTCATTGAATTCGTCACCGTAAATTCTCATTAACTTATCAAAATTGTCTATTTCAAATAAGAGTATTCCAAAGGGTCGATTATATCTCCTAAATTCATTAAGTTTAAAATCTATGGATGTTTCTAAACTTATTTTATTAGGCAATTTAGTAACTTTATCAATATAAGTATTTTGATAATCTTCAGAATTAATAACAAGTTGTTCGAGATGTTCTCGGTTATCCGTAAAAACTAGTGTTGCACCAACTATGCTGTCTTTAACATCATACATAGGAGCTACTCTAATAGCTACAGGAACTTGATGACCATCTTTGTGAGTTATCATTAGTTCAAATTTTTTCATCACCCCATTTAGCAGTGTGCTGGTGAACAGATTAAATTCATCACCATAGAATTTTTTACCATCTGCATCTGTTGGACACAAAAAATCTTCAGAGCATGAACGATCCATCACTTCCAACCAGACATAACCTGTTATCTTCTCTGCTCCCTTACTCCAAAATTTGATTCTTCCAACAATATCAACATAGAATAATCCTTCGTAAAGATTTTCAACAAGATTTCTATAGTTTGAATTAAACATTAATTCTCCTTGTATAACTGTCTTATTCTACCGATGAAATGATATCGGATATTTAATACAAAATTGCCGATAATAGATTAGATAGTCAAACATTTAATTTAAACTTACTCCAACCTTCACTCTATATTTACTTTTCCATTTCTCAAATTTTGTTTTTAAATATTTATTTTCGTAGAATTCTCTATTTTGATAGAAATCATCTTTTGTTGGTCTCTCTAGTTTCAGGAGTTTATAAAAGAATAGTTTTTCAGAATTTATGGGAATAATTGAACTGCAATAGCCTTCTTGATGCTTCAAAATATCATCGAAAATAGCTTCGCTAAAATCTACACCGGGGATCTTACTCTTAAGCGATAATGCCGATACCACATTCCAACCACCTAAATAATAAAGCAGGGAATCTGGATCTGCACCAGTAGCAATCTTTTCTTTAATTTCAGTAGCATTCATTTTGGCAAACTCAAATTCATTATTAGAATTAAGGATATCAGTAATTTTTGGTAAAGCCTCTTCAAAAGAGAGTTGGAGTGATCGTCTAATCTTTAAAGGATAGATAACAGCATAAGCATTATCAAGTTTAATAATCCCGGAATATTTTTCATTATTCCACATTCTAAGTAGTTCTGCTCGAAACTTAGAAATATCACCAAGAAAATTAAAATCTTCTTTTGCATCTTGAAACTTGGTTTTAAAAATATCTTTCTTTTCTACGTATTTTGTAAGATGAGAGAAATATCTTGTAGAATCAAACACAGCTTTTGCTTTATCATAAGTCACACTATCTGCAATTGAGAACAAAGCTTCCTCACGAAGTTTATTTTCAATCTCAGAAAAAGGCAGGATACCTGCAGAGTAGTCTTCTATTTTTTTTAATATGATCCAGCCGGTATCATAACTAACATGCTGAGTCCATGTTCCAACCCCAATCTCTGAAAGTGCTACACTTATCTGCTGAGGTAGTTCTTCATACGAGATTATTTTATCTTGCGATAACTTATTGTCATTTCCAAAAAGTATTTCTAGCAGAGAAACATCAGTTCCGTTGTTGGCTTGCTCTGCAACTATTTTTGCTAATTCTAAGTTATGCATGTAAATGTAATCAAACTTCACAGATCTATCGCAATAGAATTCATTTATTCTCTCATTATAGATCTGTTTTAAATTAGTCACCGGAAAAACCTGTTCCAGACTTTCTATTTCATTAGCTACAGAGAAAATTACACCACCGATCTGTAAGCTGTCAGGTGTTCTGAAATCTTTCTGATGAGATTGAAAAAAATCATTAAAATCTGTGCTGTCCGCTTTGGTATATGCCCTAAACTTGGGAAGTTGATCTTGGATTCTTTTATAACTTGGAATGAATTCAGGGAAAAATGAGAGTACTTTGTAGAAAATTAAATTTTTGTCGGTTGGGATAAAACCCCAAATTTCTCCTCGGTTTATCCTGATCGCGATCATGTCATCAATAATACTTAAGTTTTCAAATTTCTCCAGATAAACACTCTCTTTAGATTCTGATAAATTGTATTCTTTTACAATTTTATTTATCTGGTCTTCGTTTTCGGAGTTCCTTTCCAGATGATGCTTTATCTCTTGTTGATACTCTTCTTTACTTGTTGAAGAAAAGAGAGAAGGATTGGAGATTTCAACTTTTGTTATTATTGCTGCTGGAATGATAAATTGCTCAAAATTCTGTTCAAAATATTGTCTATAACTTCCATCATTTCTATTTTTTTTTTTCTTAGTAATATAATTACGCCAAATAATATTTGCAATTTTCAACTCATCCTCTATTGGAACTTTTTTCTTATCAACAACTGAGAAGACAAGGTATCCAATTCCAAGGTTGATTGGTTCAGAAAACTGACCTTTATCCAACTCAAAGGCACTTTTCAAGATAACATCAGGCAGATTACCAAGCTTGTCATTTATTCCAAAGTAAGATGATTCAATTATCGGTTGAGATATATTCGCTCCAGCTTGTAGTAACTCGGTTATCTGCATTGCTTTTTGTCTGGCTAAAATATTAGTTTCTTCTTTCGTAAATTCATTACGGAATTCTTCAACATTCTCCATTTGAAAGGTTGAATCAGCGAGAATCATAGCAGTTATCTTTCTACTGACTATAGACTTTACAGCTTCTTGAAATTCCTCATTCAAAACAACAAACATGTTCAGTTTAACTATCTCTTCCCTTCTGAATTTATGCTTATTACGATTATAATACCATTCAAAATCATCGTGAGAAATATCAGCATTAAAATCAATATCCTGTTTATCAATAATTGCATAGCCAAGATCGATTGTTGTATTTTCTA
>CAZSOM010000019.1:0-9997 GCA_964608295.1 uncultured Candidatus Cloacimonadota bacterium | reverse complement strand
GAGGAGTTTCTCTTCCGAGAAGTCAAAAGATTTTTCCAGGATAGTTCTTGTTTTTGTAACAAGAAGTTCTTCCTTCATTGCTATCAGTATCTTCCTGCCTTCGTGAGTATTTTTGAAATCCTGAAATTTATTCCTGTCAAAAGCACCATCTGATTGAAAACGGGGAAGATCTCCTACTTGTTGAACAAAGAATGCTTCCAATTCAGCATCATCTACATATATCCGTTTTTCTAAAGCGTAATTTTTTATCAGGTTTTTATCGAGCAGGTTAGAAAAAGCTATCTGTTTAATTGTATCATATGTGAAGTCTTCATTATTTTTGAAATTTTTTATCTCTTTTTGCAGATCTGCAGAAGTGATCTGATACGCTCCTACTTCAGCAAGTATTTTAGCACTGACAAGAGAAGAACAAATAAGTAATGTTAGTATTAAGATATATTTCATTCTATCAATTTCCTAGTATATAATTTATTTACACAAATTAAATTATGTTTATTTAATCAAGAACTATTTAATTAGATTCTTTTTAATTTGACTTTATTAAGTTTAATCGTTATTCGGAATTTGAAAATAAATTATTACAGAGGTTGTGAATGCTTAAAAGAAAATTTCTTATAGCCTTAATATTATTTCATATTACACCAATAATACTCTCAGCACAAATTTTGGATTCACTAAGTACTACAATTTTAGATTCATGCCTTTTCTGCCTTCATCTAGAACCATATGAGCTTGGTTTTGAAAAAGCCTGGGTTAAGGATGACACCTTTAAACTCAAAGTTGTAGATCATTTACTAGATAATCCTCTGGAACTGCCCGAATATCTTGAAAAGACTGTTCTAAATATGGAAGATAAAAGTATTAATAACATTGTTGAATACATAACGCAGCAGCTCGATGTTGACATTGAAAAAACCGAAATAGAAAATATAATTGATTCAAAAAAGCCCGAAGATTTTATTATCAATACTCTTGAAATTGCTCAACCATACTTAACGGATTTCTACTCCAAATTGGATGCGCTTGAATTACACGATCTCATTATGTCCGCTCCAAACCTCTGGTGTGGTGAAGAGGAACCTGAAGATCTGGCACTTAAGGGAAGCTGGCAAGAAGAGTTCGATGTTTATGCGGACACATCTCGCTCAATTGATAAAGACAGGCTTCTTAACATTATGAAAAAACTGGAAAGAAATTCTTTGCATCAAGCTGGATTGATAATGATCGATCTTGTGGAAGAACTTGCAATCACCGATTTTTCTGATCTTGAAACTTGTGATACAGATAATGTTGAAGGTGTTCAAGGTGACATTCTGTATTATGCTCAAACAAAGTATGGAAAATTAATCATCGGTGGAAAAGGTGATAATGTCTATTCTCGTGATTTTGCTTTTATCATAGATCTAGGTGGTGATGATATCTACCGATGTCGTGCTGGAGGTGCTTTAGGACATTTAGAAAATTCTTATTCTTTTGTAATCGATCATGGCGGGAACGATTTTTATTTTAGCGAAGATAAGTCAATGAGCATGGGTTCTGGATTTCTAGGAATTGGTATTTTATATGATCTCAACGGTAACGATGTGTATCGAGGAACACATTACTCTCAGGGAACAGGAATTTGTGGTATTGGTGTTCTACTTGATAATACGGGAGAAGATGATTATCGAGGAGGTTGCTTTACCCAGGGAGCAGGACATTTCGGCATTGGGATTTTAAAGGATATTGGTATGGGCGATGATAGATTTTTAGCAAAACTCTGGGCACAGGGATTCGGTTCAACCTTTGGTTACGGACTTCTTCAAGATACAGGCGGAGATGACACTTACAGAACCGGTGGTGAATATCTTCATGCTCCACTCTTGCCAAACGATTATCAATCTTTCAGTCATGGTTTTGGAATGGGATGGCGACCAAGAGCAGGTGGTGGAATTGGTATGCTATATGATGAAGGCGGAAATGATTTTTATGATGGTGAAGTTTTTTGCGAAGGATCTTCCTACTGGTATTCGTTGGGAATCTTAGTTGATGGTGGTGGAAATGATTCGTACAATGCTGCTCAGTATGCGCAGGGAGCTGGCATCCATCTATCAATTGGTGCATTATGGGAGCAGGGAGGAGATGACCAGTATCATTCCCGCAATGGTGTTGTGGGAGGAACCGCACACGATCTTTCTGTAGCAATGCTTGTTGATGAAGAAGGCGATGATAATTATATTGTATCGGGTGGTTACGGCATATCTCTCACTAATTCATTTGCTTTATTCATAGATAAATTAGGAAACGATATGTACTCAACCTGGGAAGATTACAGTTTTGGTTCAGTGAGATGGGCACGTGGTTTTGCTGGTTGTGGAATTTTCATGGATCTGGAAGGAAAAGACAGATACTCACGAAATACTCTAGCTGAAGATGGTGGATTATGGACTCACAATGGATGGGGAATTGGTATAGATTTAGATAGAGACATCGTGACAAAACCTGCAGAAAAGAAAGTAGAAGAAATAGTACTAACTTCGGAAGATTCCTTAAAAACTATTAAGGAGCTGTTTGAAGAAGCATCTTTGTGGGAAGTTGGCTCAAACAGGAAAAAGGTTGCAAGAGCGAAAAAAGCTTTTATAGAAAGAAATATGGAAGCAGTTCATTATATATGTGAAAACAAATTAGGAACCGATAGCAGCCTGGAGCTCAGGTTGATAGATAAGATCACAAAAGAATATCCCGATTCAATAGCCCCATTGCTGCTGACTAAAATAAAAGATGAAAATAAGAAAATTCAATCAAATGCAATTAGATTGCTGGGAATTACCAAATTTCAAAAGGCTTTTTCACCACTGATCGAAATGCTGAAAAGCAATGAGTATGATCATGTAAAGCGCAGCTTAATCGGAGCACTTGGCAGTATTGGCAATAAGGATGCAACTGGTATCATCTCCAAATTTATCACAGATGAAAACGAACTTTGTAGATTGAGCGTTGTTTCTGCTCTGAAAAAATTAAAAGATCCATCAGCAAATTATACTTTAATGTCTGTCCTTGATGACTCAATGTTCACCGTTCGCTCTGCTACGATCTCAGCACTTCTTGACCTGGCAGATCTGGACACAGCACAATCCTTAAATGAAAAAATTAAAAATGAAGAGTTTGTCTATCCTGAACTAGCAATTAGAACATTAGTGAATATTGATCATAAATTTTCTGATAGTACGAAAGTGAAATACAAAAAACAGCACAAAAAAAACAAGAAACTATTTATACAACTTACAAAGAATTCCAATCCACTCATTCGAGCAGATGCTGTGAAAGCAGTATATCTGAATTGCAAAAAGAAAAAAATATGGCTTGAAGAATTTATTAAGGAAGAGAAAAATCAATTTGTAATAGCTGTGTATGAAGAAATTAAAAAAAAGGATGAAAAGGATAGAAAATGAAAAAGATTTTATTAATTATCAGTTTATTAGTAATGACTATTTTAGCAGCGATAGAACCGCATTTTATGAGTTATCCGTCAATTTCACCAAATGGTGAGCAGGTTTGTTTCGTGTATAAAAATGATCTTTGGCTTGTTCCATTTGCAGGGGGCAAAGCAGAGCGAATTAGCTCTACTGCTGCTGAGGAATGGCATCCGCAATTCTCACCTGACGGTAAAAAGATTGCTTTTAATTCCAATCGAAACGGGTGGACTGGTCTTTACCTCTATACATTGAATAGTGGTGAGATTAAGGTAATTAATCAAGAAGGATTGAATGTTTTGGATTGGTTCCCTAATAATAAAACTCTACTTACTCGAGGTTATGAACCAGGAAAAGGCAGTATATTTTATAAAGTTAGCTTAGATGGTTCATTTGAGGAGATCACATCTTTTGCAGGTAGGAATGCAAATCTCTCCGAGGATGGTAACAAGATCATCTTTGATAGGCTAGGAGAGATTTATCGTGAATCTTACACAGGCAGTTATAATGGGGATCTATGGATTTACGAAATAAGGGAAAATAAATTTACAAGATTAACTGAAACTGAGTATACAGAGAAATTTCCAGTGTATTCTGCAATCTCAGACAATATCTATTTTGCTGCTTCAGACGGAGATGTTTTCCAACTTTATAGAGCGAATGAAAACGATTTAAAAAAACGAGAACAGCTAACAAGATTTAATAAATGGTCTGCCAGGAATTTGACAATTGCAAAATTAAATGACCGCATCATTTTTGAACGATTTGATACTTTATGGAGGTTTGATCCTGACACAAACAAAGCGACAGAATTAAAAATAGAAATTGATCAGGATTGCTATGTAAACCAGCAAGAAAGAATGGATGTAACAAATTCAGCTTCCAATTATTCAGTTTCTGAGAATGGAAGACTTGTGGTGTTTTCTTACAAATTTGACCTATTTGCCCTTCCCGAACAAGGGGGAGATGTAAAACAGATAACATTTGATCAGAAGGGAATTGAGAATATTGAGATCTTAAGTGATAACCAGACAATTATTTTCACCAAAAGAATTGAAGGTCAGTTACAATTGTACAAAGTAAATATCAAAGATATTAGCAATATAGAAAAGGTGAAATGGAGTAATGTTAAATACATTGATTGGATAGTGCGGGAAGGAAACACATTAGCTTTCGGATTTTCTGATGATAAAAGAAAACGCCAGGTTGCTCTGGCAGACAGTCTTTGTAATAATATTCGAACCATTATATCAGATCAATACGTTTCCAATGCAATCGAAATTAGTCCGGATGAAAAATTTGCTCTCTATCGAGAGACTTTGCCGGAAGAGTGGACACAACATCTTCATTTATATGATATTGAAAATAATAAAAAGGAACTTCTCTATAACTTTGACGGCTGGTTAGATGATATCTTTTGGGGAAAGGATAATAAATCTGCTTTCTTTAGTGAAAGCGGGAAAATTAGAAGAGCAGATCTTCTGGCTCGAAAAGATTTCTACAATGAAGAGGATCATTGGAAAGATATACTAGATCCACCTAAAAAGAAAGACGAGGATAAGAAAGATAAAGACAAGAACAAGGATAAGATCGAGGTCAAGGATTCTTTACAGGTTGATACTGAAGGTTTTGCAGATAGGATCACCACAATAATTACAAAACCGGGAAATAACTGGGTAGTTCATGTTAAAGATGATTCAACCTTATATTACCTGAATTACTACAACAAAAAGCATTCTTTGAGAAAGGCAGATTATACAGGAGAAAACGACAAATTAATTAATACTATATCTAAGGATTTGGAGCATCTTAAGTTTAACGAAGAGAATAAAGTATTCTACTATATTCTCAAAGATAAACTCTATAAACTTAAACCCAGTAAAGGAAAGAAGGCTGAAGTTATTGAGATGGATTTCAAATATACTTATGATAGGTTCAAGTTGAATAGCGAAATTTTCGACCAGGTTTGGGTTGAATTTGGCAGAGGTTTTTATGATCCTGACATGCACGGTGTGAACTGGCAAAGATCAAAGAAAGATTTTTCCAAATATCTTAAATTTGCTGATGATCCATCCATACTGAAAAAGATCGTGGATGAAATGATAGGTGAAGTGAATGCTTCACATACTGGATTCTACCCACGAAGTGATTCCAAATATAAAACTTATGACACAGCTTACTGTGGTTTTGAACTTGATTATAAAGATTTTCCCAAAGATGGAATAAAGATAAAGAAGATTTATAAAAAATCAAAATTGAATAAACCTCATAACATAAAAGCTGGCGATATTTTGCTCACAGTCGATGGGATAGAGGTTGGAGAAGGAATGGATATTATAGCCAACTTCAAAAACAAAATTGATGAGAAGATCAAGTTGGGAATAATGTGTGATGACGGCATGAAAGTGGTTACAGTAAAAGGTTTGAGTTACTGGAAAAATTATGGGCTTTACTATGATAACTGGGTGGAAGAGAGAAGACAAAAAGTAGAAGCTCTTTCGAATGGAGAGATAGGTTATCTCCATATTCGCAGTATGAACAATTCCAGTTATCAGAAATTTATTCAAGATCTTTTTGCCGAGAATGCCGATAAGAAAGCTTTGATAATTGATGTGAGAAATAATGGTGGCGGCTACATTCATGACAGGTTAGTGGAGATCTTAACTAAAAAACCTTATGCGTTAAGCTCATACAGACATTTTGATGGTAAAACGAAATATAAAAATCCTGGAAATACAGTAGATGTACCCATGGTTCTTTTGATAAATGAAAATTCTTTCTCCGATGCTGAAATCTTTCCAACTCTTTTTAAACAGTTAAATCTAGGAAAGGTAATAGGAATGCCGACCAGTGGATCTGTTATTGGAACCGGACATTATACTTTTATGGATGGCTCCAGTATGAGAATGCCATCTAATGGCTGGTTCACACCAACAGGAAAAAATATGGAAGGAAATGGAGCTATTCCTGATATCTTTGTTGATCCCACTCCAGAGCAAATAATTAATGATGATGATGTTCAGCTTAAAAGAGCTGTGGAAGAGTTATTGAAAACGTTGTAAGTTGTTAATAAGGAATTTGGGAATAGGGATTTGATTTTGGAAGAATAATTTTAAAAAGGAGGAAAAAAAATGAAAAAATTATTATTATTTTCATGTGTCTTATTATTTGTATCTTCTCTATTTTCTGCAGGTGTTGCAGAATACAATGAGGAAATTGGAATTGATACAAATTCTCATCAAACGGTTGTAGGGCAACGTACAACCCGTGATATTCCTGAGGGCGGACTGCTTTTGATCCCCGAATCTACAAATAAGCGCGTAATGGCTTTTGATCCGATCACAGGTGATCTATATGATGCAGATTTTATTCCGGCAGATGAGGTCAATCTTTCCACACCTATCCAGGCTGCTTTACATCCGGATGGAAACAGTATTTTGGTTTCAGATCAAATAGAAGATGGGATTCTTCAATATGATCTAGAAGGGAATTTCATGGGATGGTTTGCTCCTGCTGGTGGCGTTAATAATGCTATCCTGGATAACGTACGTGGTTGGTGTATAAAAGCTGATGGAAACATTTTGGTAACTGTTGGCTCTGGCTCAAATGAAGATGCTATTGCTGAATTTGATGCAACAGGAAACAGTGTTGGGAACTTTATTGCTCCGAACTCAGCATTAATGGATGGTCCATTTGATGTAATTTATCGGGATGTTCAAGATGATTACCTTGTAACTGGTCTTACCAGCGATGCTGTACATCAATACGATAATGCAGGGGTTTATATTGGTGATCTAGCTACTGGAATTAATTTTCCCGAACAAGTTTCAGAGACACCTTCTGGTAACTTACTGGTTGCTGGTTTTAGTCCTCCCAGCGGTATTTATGAATATACAAGTGATGGTACATATGTAGGATACTATAACCTTTACACTGGTTTGCGTGGCGTTTATGAATTGGGAAATGGAAATATCCTCTTAACTAATGGCAGCGGCGTTTATGAAATCGACAGGAATAATACTTTAGTTTCCACCAAAATCTCTGGTGTCAGTGGTCGATTTATTAGTTTTGTAGAAGGAGACGAAACAGGCACTGTTCTAGGTAATGTAACAGATACAGATACCGGTTTGGCTATCGAAGGTGCCGATGTTGTGATGGATCCATACTCTACTGTTACAAATGCCAGTGGTGATTACAGCTTCGAGGATGTTACTCTCGGCACATATGAACTGGTATGCAGTTATGAAGGTTATGAGGACTTTACGGAATCCGATATTACAGTTGTTACCGATGATGTGATCACAATAGATATTAGTCTGCAGCATTTGTACAATCCACCTGAATCACTAACTTACCAATTCATTGAAACGGATGTGATCCTGGAGTGGATCGCACCTGTTGGACAGGGATTGACCGGATACAGTGTTTATCGTGATGGAGAAGTTATCTCTAATGTTACAGAACTTACTTTTACAGATGTAAGTGTACCTACCGGAACCTATACATATTATGTAACGGCTGTTTATGGTAGTTACGAATCAATTCCTTCTAATGAAGTAGTGATAGATGTTGTAGGAAGTGATCCAGATCTGCTGCAGACTGTTACCAATCTTGTTGGTAATTATCCAAATCCATTTAACCCGACAACCTCAATAAGTTTTGATATAGCAGAAGGTGCAATCGGAATTCTCTCTGTTTATACTATCAAAGGGCAATTGATTGAGTCTCATCTATTCAACAGCGGTCATCATGATCACGTTTGGAATGCTCAAAATCAAAGTTCAGGGATATATTTCTATAAACTTGAAACTGAAGGTAGCTCTCAAATCAGGAAAATGCTGTTGCTTAAATAATATAAAAACCCGGCTTGAGAAATGCTCAAGTTGGGTTTTCTTTATTTTCTAATTTTTGCAATAACGCATGAAGATATTGAAAAAGTTATTTGTGCTAATTTGAGTAGAGGAGGGAAAAATGAAGAAGAGCTGTTTAATTCTATTTTTTATTATTATTTGTACAATGGGTTTTACTAGTGAACTTGAAATGAAAAGTGATGAATCTGTTTTGATCATCCAAAGTTTTGCTGAACAATCCAGCCTGCAAAACGCAGGTGCTATGCCGGGCGATGTGATTGTGAAATACAATGATAAGAATGTAACCTCCCTGAAACTACTTAGCCAGTTTAAGGAAGAAGCAATTAATGAAGAAGTGGAAATTTTACTGAAGCGTGATTCACAACTGCTTACACTCACAATCCCCAAAGGACAGCTAGGAGTTTATTTGAAGGAATTAAGATCTGATCATAAATTTGCTAATGATGTGAAAATGATTGATGGAATTGGTAAGCTGGATTGGGGAATCGGTATGGAAAATTCTTTTCTAGCCTGCGTGTATCTTCTGGAACAGAAGTTTGGATATAAATTATTCTACGACGATATCGTTGGCATTTCTGGGTATGCTTTCAGGAGCCATTTCTTCGCTGGATTTTGCCCCAGTTCTCCCGATGCTACAGTTGGTTACAATAATGGAGGGAAGATCCTCGCAGAACTTGGTTATAAAGGGAATTTCTATCATTTGAAAAATGGTGAAACTGTGGAAAAGGATCTAGAAAGTAAAAGTAAAGCTGAAATGCTTGAAATTATCAAAGCAAGTATAGATAAAGGTTTCCCTGTGTTTGCAATCGATCTGATCGAAATTCCTGAATGGGGTTTGATCACCGGCTATCAAAATGAAGGGAAAGATCTGCTTTGTAGAACCTATTACGATAAAACACAAGGTTATGAGATAGCTGAAAAATTTCCCTGGGCAATTTATGTGATTGATGACAAGGATATTAGTGAGATCATTCCATTATATGATAAATCCCTGCAGATAGCGTTGGAAATGTACGAGACTGAAAAATACGAAAATTATTTTTTCGGAATAAAAGCTCTGGAAATATGGATACAAAATCTGCAGGTTGAAGAGCATTATTCAAACTTGAAAGATGAGGAATTAGAAGAAGCTAAACATGCTAACTGGTGGATCTACCTCAGCATGATGGATGCGAGAAGAATAGCTGTGGAATATTTGAAAACCAATTTAGAAAAATTCTCATTTAAAAAGATGGACTTGGATAAATTGATAAAGATCTATGAAAAGGAAGATAAACTGCTGCAAGCAGAATTTGAGAATATCCCATCCACCATGACAGTAGAAAAGATTGAGTGGACTCAAGAAAAAAGAGAGTATCAAATAAAAGTATTAACTGAATTCATGAAACTGGAATTAGAAGCTTTGGAGATGTTGAAAGTGATATAAAAGGAAATATGTAAAATGTCGGGTGTAATACCATATATGAGTTATACACGACCTTTGGGTCGGGGACACACATTAGGAGCTACCTAATAGGAGGAAGTAATTGTCTTTATTTCAAAAAGTGATAGTTAAAAAATATCTGAAGAATATAGCTTATGATTTGATAGAAGAAAACTATAAAAAATATACCAAGTACTTTAATGATATTGATAGAATAGAAAGAATCAAATCTCTCAAAGAAGAACAATATC
>CAZSOM010000018.1:0-13189 GCA_964608295.1 uncultured Candidatus Cloacimonadota bacterium | reverse complement strand
AGAAAGAAGCTGGCAAAACCTATGAATATAATATGCCTGAAATGGAAGAAGGAGTTTTCCCGATAATTCATTGCCTTCAGGAGATACCATGTAATCCGTGTAGCACTGTATGCCCGACTAATTCCATATTTATGAAAGGTGATCCGATCATGGACCTACCAGTTTATGAAGGAAAATGTATTGGTTGTGGAAAATGCGTTGCTATTTGTCCGGGATTAGCAATAACCCTGGTAGATTTTAGAAAAGATAAGAAATATCCAACAATTACATTGCCATATGAAGTTTCAAATCATAAGGTAGATATAGGTGACGATTTACATTGTGTTGATATTGATGGAAGTGATCTAGGTACATTTAAAGTAACACAAATCATTGATGCAAAAGTAAACAACAGAACGAAACTTATAAAATTAAAAGTTCCTAAAGAAGTTGCAAAAAAAATAGTTTCTTTCCAGATCCAAAGTGTGGAAGTTTCTAAACAAATAGAGGCTAAAACTGAGTATATACCTGATGAAGAAATGGTTTGTCTTTGTGAAAGAGTAACTGCCAAAGAGATCAGGGATTTAATACACAAAGGAATAACTGACATGAACCAGATAAAAGCAATAACAAGAGCTGGCATGGGACCATGCGGAGCTAAAAGTTGTGATAATCTAATTAAACAACTATTCAGGCAGGAAGGTGTTTCGCTGGAAAATGTCGAGCCTAATTCAAGAAGACCGGTCTTTGTAGAAGTACCTCTTGGAAAATTCGCAGATGGAGGTAAGAAGTAATGAATTATGATGTGATTATAATTGGAGCTGGATCGGTGGGTGTTCCGACAGCCTTAACTTTAGCGGAAAAAGAAGTTAAGGTACTGGTAATCGACTCTAAACCATCACCAGGGCAAGTAAACAATAAAAAAGCAATTGGCGGGATCAGAGCTACACATTCAGATTTCGGTAAAATAAAAGTTTCTCAAAGAAGTATTGAGATTTTTTCTACCTGGAAAGAAAAATATGGCGATGATATTGGCTGGATCTCTAATGGTTACAGTTATCCGGCTTATAATAATGACGATGAAACGAAACTAAAAGATTTGATGAAAATCCAACACTCGTTTGGTCTTAAGATTAAATGGCTTTCTCCGGATGAATATGAGAAACTTGTTCCCGGAATTAACATGAATGGTCTTCGAGGATCAACCTATTCACCCGAAGACGGATCAGCTTCACCGCTTCTATCAATCAATGCTTTTTACTTTAAAAGTTTGGAGTTTGGTGCTGAATACAGATTTAATGAAAATGTGATAAGTATAGAATTAGAAGATAATAAAATCAAAATTTTGATAACAGACAAAAATAAATATTCTGCTAAGACTATAATTAATGCTTCAGGTAATAATGCAAAAGAAATTGGAGCAATGGCAGGTTTAGAACTGCCTGTTATTCCTGACTGTCACGAAGGAGCGATCACCGAACCAGTAGAAAGGTTTTTTGGCCCAATGGTTGTTGATATGCGTCCAATAAAGGGGTCAGCAAATTATTACTTCTATCAAAACAATGAAGGACAAGTTATCTTTTGTATAACCCCTTCTCCAGCAATTATCGGAACTGATATTGATTCAACTTCACAGTTTCTTCCCCAAGTTGCCAAAAGAATGGTAGATCTCTATCCACGACTGGCAAATTTAAAAATTCGTAGAACATGGAGAGGACAATATCCAATGACGCCGGACGGGTTTCCAATTGTTGGTAGATCGAGAGAGATTCCAAATTTAATAAATGCCGTTGGAATGTGCGGTCAAGGATTTATGCTTGGTCCAGGAATGGGTGAACTTGTTGCTAGAATTGTTACGGATGAAGTATCTAAAGATGATATTCACTCATTAAAAAGTTTTGATCCATATCGTGATTTTTCTGGCATGGAGCAGTTTAAATAGATGAAAGTTCATATCGAGAAAATTGAAAGTTACGATTTTGATAAAATCTATAATTTTATTGAAAAACTTCAGCTTGATAAAATTCTTAAAAACAAAAAGAAGATTCTCTTAAAACCAAATCTTCTTGGTGCTTTTCCTCCCGAGCGAGCAGTAACAACCCATCCTGTGATAGTTGATGCAGTAGTATCATATCTAAAGAAACTTGGGAAAGATATCATTTTGGGCGATAGTCCAGGAGGTTCAACTTCAATTCAGCCAGTTTGGGAAAAAACAGGCATGAAGCAAATAGCTCAGAAGCATGGGATCCCATTAGTAAATTTTAAAACTGGCGGAATAACGAAGCAATCCTCATCAGATATTCAATTCCCAATAACCAACTACATTTGGGAAGTAGATGCAGTTATTAATCTTTGCAAATACAAAACGCATAGCTTGATGTCCTACACCGGAGCAATAAAAAACCTGTATGGTTTGATTCCAGGCTTAAAAAAATCTGATTATCACAAAGAACATCCTGATCATACCAGATTTGCTAAAGTTATAACTGGGTTGTATTCAATCGTAAAAGATAGAATTTCAGTAAATATCATGGATGGTATCGTTGGCATGGAAGGGGATGGACCATCAGCCGGAGATCCCAGAAATTTTGGAGTTATGTTTGCAAGTGAATCTGCTGCATCACTGGATTTTGTAGCGTCAAGCATGATGGGATTCCAACCGGATAGATTGGAGTATATTTTACCTGCATTAGAAATGGACAACGTTACAATTTCAGAAATAGAAATTCCTGATGAATGGCGTAATTTCAAATTTCATAAAGTTAAAATAAAAAAAATTGGTCTTTATATCAAAATCTTAGCCTATTCACCAAAAATCTTAAAAGATCTTTTCAAAAAGCATTTCACTTATTATCCAGATTTTAATGATAAATGTAAGAAATGCAGAATTTGTGTAGACAGCTGCCCAGTACAGGCAATGGAACTGAAAGAAGGTGATGCACATCCGACAATTGATTATGATAAATGCATCAAATGTATGTGCTGTCATGAAATGTGTCCTCATCAGGCAATTTATGTTCATAAAAGTTTCCTGGCAAAATTTCTGGTTAAATAGTTTAAATTTATTCTTGCAACAATTCCAACAATTCTTAGATTGTATTTATGAAATAAGAGGTTCAAGATGTTAAGAATTAAATGGTTTGGTCATAGTATGTGGAAGATAACTAATGGAGTTGTTTCTGTAATAACAGATCCATTTACAGATATTGGCTATCCAATGCCAACCACAGAAACTGCTGATATAATCTTAAGCTCTCATGATCATTTTGATCATAACAACTTTGATCTTATTGGTGGCAAACCTGAAATTATTAAAACTGAAGGAACTTTCAGTATTGGAGGTGTAAAGATACAAACTTTCTTAACTTATCACGATGAGACAAAAGGCAGTCAGCGTGGCAATAATCTTCTTATGAAGTTTAAATTAGAAGAAAAAGTATTTTTGCATTGTGGCGATATTGGACATATGTTCTCTGATGAATTGATTAAAGAGATAGGTCATATTGATGTATTGTTTATCCCAATAGGCAGTCATTATACAATTAGTGCTGAAACAGCTAAAAAAATAACTGATAAGCTTAGTCCAATAATTGTATTTCCCATGCATTATAAAACATCTGTTCTTAATTTTCCGATAAAACCTGTTGAAGAATATTTAGAATTGATTGATAACCATCATCATATTAACTCTAACCAAATTGGTCTTGCTGAGGATGACTTCAAGGCTCAGCAGACAATCACCCTAAACTATGCGTAAAATAAAATTTTCGAAGAAATCCTTTGCTTATATTTTTATACTTATTTTGGTTCTATATATACTGTTTTTTGATAGTGCAAGTTTCTACAAAACGTACAGAATTAAACACAAACTGAAAACACTTCAACAAGATATTGAAATTCTTACGAAAGAGAATGAACGGCTTAAACTGGAAAATGAAAAGTTAGAAAATGATAAGGGTACGTTAGAAGAGAAAGCAAGAGATATTGGAATGCAAAAAGATGGTGAAGAGATTTTTCGTTTTAAAGAATCTGATGGTTTTTGATATTATTAACCTTGAAAATTTTGTGGAAAGGGTTTGACAAAAATGAACTTGATTTAGCAAATTGACAACAGAGATGTATTAGGATTGTTCTTTATAAGAAGTTTTGCTAAAAATGAATGATTATAATGAGTTAAAAATTTTGAAAATTTTGATTATGTATTATTGAAACGTTACTATCGTAAATTAGGTATTTTGAAAATTAAAATTAATTAACTTAGAAAAAAAGAAAAAGGAGAAAAAATGAAAAAATTATTTGTGATTTTTTTGGTAGTTTTGGTTTCTGTGGGTCTTTTTGCTGACAAGAAAGCGGAAAAATCTATTTTTGATGTAAATCCAGATCGAAATCAGACTACTTCAAATTCTATGTCAAGAGATCTTTTTGATCTTCAATTCCAAATTGATGTATCAGATGTTATTGCAGAAGGTATTGCTGGAGTTGAGTATGATGGTGAGTATTTCTATGCTGCTGAATGGGGATATTCCGGAACAGATATTCACATTCTTGATATTGATGGAAATGAAGTGGGAAGTTTTACTCCTCCTGTAACCGGTACAGGAATTAGAGATATGGCCTGGGACGGTACTTATCTTTATGGATCTAATGCCTCAAATGCAATTTACTGTTTTGATACAGCAGGAACACTTATAACTACGATACCTACTCCAGGTGCAGTGAGATCTATTGCTTATGATAGCGACCTGGATGGATTCTGGTATAACAATTTTGACTCAGATTTGCATTTTGTTGATAGATCTGGAACTTTGATGAACACAATAACTGCACCCCCAAGTATGTATGGTTGTGCTTATGATAACTACTCGCTAGGTGGTCCATTTCTGTGGTTCTTCACTGGGACATCGACCGGTGCTGGATGCCAAGTAGAACAATATGATCTGGCTGCAGGAACACTTACTGGTGTTACTCATTCAGTAGAAGCTGATGGAATCGCTGGTGGTCTTTTTATCGCTGATGGAATTGTAGCAGGTAAAGCAACTATTGGGGCTTTAGCACAGGGTACTTTTATCTATGGCTATGAATTATGTGATACAGCTCCCTTGGTTTCACCTGGAGCTCCTACAGGCGTAACAGTTACACCAGATGCTGGCGGTGCACTTACAGCAGATATTGATTGGACTTGTCCAACCTTGGATGTTGGTGGCAGTACACTTACAGACCTTGATGAAATGAGAGTTTATAGAGATGGAGTTCTTATCTATACAGATTCTGCTCCTGTAATTGGTGACCCTGGAAGTTATGCAGATGCTGTAACAGCTTCAGGTAGTTATGCATACAGTGTAGTAGGATTTAATGATGCAGGTGAAGGAATTCCTGTAGCGATATCCAGCTGGGTTGGTGAAGATGTTCCTAATATGGTTACAGATCTTCTATTAGCAGATGTTAATCTTGATGGATATCTTACATGGACTAACCCTACAACAGGTCTTAATGGTGGTGCTTTCAATGAAGCAATTCTTGGTTATCACATTTTAAGAAGTGATGCTGTTATGCTCGAAGTTACAGGATTAGTTACAGAATATACAGATGATACAATCCCATTTGACAATACTTATAGTTATTCAGTGCAAACATATAACTCTGTTGGTGATGGTGGTATTGCTATTTCTAATGAAGTATGGATAGGTAATTCACCACAATATTGTGATTCATTCTGGACAAATACCACAGATGACTGGATCACTAATGTGATGTTCAATACAATTGACAACACTTCAGCTCAGGGTGGTCCTCAAAGTTATGAAGATTTTACTGCAATTACAACTGATGTAATTGCAGGAGAAACTTATACTTTTAGTATGACTTGGGAATCAACAACATGGACTGAAAAGGGAGCAGTCTGGTTTGATTGGAACCAGAATGGGACTTTCTTTGATGCCGGAGAATATTACGAAGTTGGAGAAGGTGCATCTGTAACAGTTACTCTTGACATTTTAATTCCAGTAGATGCTGCAGCAGGTGCAACCAGGATGCGTGTATCAGAAAGATTTAATAATTACCCTGAACCTTGTAATGAATCTGCATCAGTATACGGTGAGACAGAAGACTATACAGTTGTAATCGGTGGTGGTAGTACTCCTGGTTCAATCGAAGGTAATGTTACACTTGTTGATGGTATGGGAGACGTAGAAGATGTAGTAGTAACAGCTGGTGGTAACACCCTTAATCCTGATGATATGGGTGATTACTCAATATCACTTTTTGAAGGAACTTATGATGTTACAGCTTCACTTGCCGGTTATGAGTCTATGACTATAGAAGATGTTATTGTTACAGAAGGTAACGCTACTACAGGTGTAGATTTTACACTTACATATATTCCTATTACATTTGAACCAATTGAAAACCTTACAGTTGATGATATGACTGGTCTTCTCTCTTGGGATCCTCCAGGAGGAGCTGTAGAATATTTTGAACTTATCCAGCATGATGGTAATAATGTTAATGGATATTTCGAAGTTTTCGATAATGGTTATGGTGTTGTTTATGATGTATCCGGTTACACTAACGTAACAGTAGAAATGCTTGATTTTCGTCATTCATCCTGGGGACTTATAGGAACATGGGACTATGCACTTCATATTGTAGACTGGGATACACACACTGAAATAGCTGTAGTAACAGGTCTTCAAACTACAGTTAATGATGATTGGGAATTAGAAGTTGATCTTGGATCAGTTTCTGCTTCTGGTTTAGTTGGTATTTTCATGGAACCACAGGGGAATACAGCCGCAGATGCATATCCCGATCTTGACTCTGACGATGTAGGACCTGACGGTATGTCATATTGGGGACCTTTGGCAGATTATTCTGGAATGGCATTATCCGACATAGGTGATTTCCTAATGGATCTTTGGATCATGGGTAGCGAAACTGATGGTGTTGTACAAGCTAAGAAATTCCCAGCTAACTTTGGGAATGGAAATGCTCGTATAGCAAATACAATTCCTACATTTGATTTCATTACTCTCAACCAAACTGCTTATTCAAGAGATCTTACAGGTTATAATGTATATCTTGGTGGTATTCCTCAAGGTAACACTACAGATACTCAATATCAACTTACAGGTCTCACTATTGGTACAGTATATACTGCTGGCGTAGAAGCTGTATATGATGATGGTGTATCAAATACAATTGAAATTACTTTCACTTATGATCCATCTGAAGCAGGTAATGTGATTGTTGCAGCTACCAAACTCGGCAATAACTATCCAAATCCATTCAATCCAGTTACCAACATTGCTTACTCAATTAAAGAGACAGGTAATGTAACTTTAGAAGTTTACAACATGAGAGGACAGCTTGTTAAGACACTTGTTAACGAAGTAAAAGAGACAGGTGATCATACAGCTGTTTGGAATGGAACAGATAATTCTAATAAATCTGCATCAAGTGGTGTATATTTCTATAAAATGGTATCTGAAAGCAACATTGGCAGATACACATCAACAAAGAAAATGATCTTAATGAAATAATATTTTGTTAAGTCAGATAAAACCCCGGCTTCGGTCGGGGTTTTTTTGTTTAAGTTTCTGAGCTAATTTTGATATTAACACAAGATTGCATATATTTGAATTTGACATGTTCGACACAATAAATCTATGAAAAAAGTGTTAATAGGAGATTTAATGAGGCGAATAGTTATAATTAGTATTCTATTATTGGCTTGGGTTATACTTCAAAGTCAACCAATAATTGAGTTTGAAACATTAAGACATGATTTTGGTGAGATCAAAGAGGAAGCGGGACCGTATGAATTTAATTTCAAGTTTATCAATGCTGGAGATGAAACTTTTTAATTAACAAATGTTAAATCTGATTGAGGATGCACAGCTCACAGTTGGTCAACTGATGAAATAGAATTAGGGCAGACAGGAGTAATATCAGTTCAATATGACTCCAATAATAGACCAGGTAAATTTAATAAATCCATGCTTGTCTATACCAACATAAACGAGGAATTTATTAGATTGATCATTGATTGAACCATAGATTTTAGAACCAGAGCAAGCCAGGAAAATAATCATTCAATACTCTACAACTATGAGTAAACTTGGTAAGTCGATTACTGTGTGTGAATTTGAGACAATGAAAAAAGGGAAAAAAGAAAGAGTTCAACTTTCAATTATAGCAAACGTAGTAGAAGATTTTTCACTGTTAACAGAGTGTGAAATTGCAAATCCACCAGTAATTAATACATCTTTTGAAAAAATTGATCTAGGAAAATTGAGATTGAATGAGTTAACAACTAAAGAAATTAAAAATTACCATCGCTCCCTAAGAAAAGTAACGAAATCCAAGACTATTTTTCCTAATGAAGAAGCATTAATGAGGATACTTTATCTTGCTACGGAGAATGCTACAAAGAAATGGATATCTATTATCAGAAACTGGGGTCTAATTTATTCTCAAATTAGAATACTATTTGACAAAAGAATGGATAAATTTAAATAAACAAAATATGAGGTTTACACAAAAATATGGACACTACCAAAAATTGAATTATTACTATCGAATTTATGGGATTTAATTGTTAACCAAAATTATTTAGGAGATTTTATGAAAAAGGGAATAATTTTTATATTAGTGTTAATGTTCACATTTAGTTGGGCATTTGCGAAAGAAAGTGTAATAATTCAGTATGATCCTACCAACTATCCTGATCCTCCACAAAACCTTATGGTCACAAATGAAGGGTATGCAACCTGGGAAACTCCAGATGGAACTAATCCTGATGAATTCCGTTATGATGATGGTGTAATAACTGGTCGACTTGGCTTTTCAGCTCTTCCCAATGCTGTGCTGGGTGCTTCTCATCCTAATAATGCTATTATAGATGAAGTGACATGGTATCTTACTTCTTACGCAGCTCATACGGAAGCTATTATTTATATCTTTGGACTACAGCCTGATGGAACTCCAGATGTAACTCAATTGCTCCATGAATCTGCTTTATTGCCTAATGTTGATGATGCTTGGAATACTTATACACTAGTTACACCGATTACAGCTCCTGATGGATTCTTCATTGGTGTTTGCACACCTAATATCTTTACTGCTATTGGTACTGACGATGGTGTTGGTGCTCCTTGGGAATTCCAATTAGGAACACAATGGGGTATTCAAGACTGGATAGCTGGAAATGTTTGGCTTGATGTAGGTACTCAAGGATTTCCTCTTAATTTCTCAATCCGAGCTTATGGTACGGATAATGGACCATTAAATCTTGCTCCTAGAAATGATACTTTTGTCAATTATGAAAATAGTGGCTTGAGATATTCAGAACTTAATACACCTGTAAATACAAACCCTGGTCTGAATCGTGCTTTTCTTGGTTACAATACTTACCTTGATGGAGTATTCCAAGTTTTCACTACTGATCTTTTCTATCAATATGTAGGACTTGCACCTGGTACAACTTATTTAGCAGAAGTAACTGCAGTATATGATGAAGGTGAATCTGATCCAATCGAAATTACTTTCACATATAGTGGATCAGAAGCAGCTAATGTGATTATTGCTACTACTAAACTTGGCAATAACTATCCAAATCCATTCAATCCAGTTACCAACATTGCTTACTCAATTAAAGAGACAGGTAATTTAACTATAGAAGTTTATAACATGAGAGGACAGCTTGTTAAAACACTTATAGATGAAGTTAAAGAAACAGGTGATCATACAGCTATCTGGAATGGAACAGATAATTTTAACAAATCTGTTTCCAGTGGTGTATATTTCTATAAGATGGTTTCAGAAAGCAACATTGGCAGATACACATCAACAAAGAAAATGATCCTTCTGAAGTAAGAATCAAAAGATAACGATAAGCCCTTCAATAAAGCTGAAGGGCTTTTTTTAATTGAAAAATTAATTTTATTAATTAATCAGATTCTTTTATTTGGATCATGCAATCATTATCCAAAGTTTGAAAAAAATCAGATCAGTTATTTATCAAAAAAGCTAACACTGTTTAATCTAATACGAATAGAAAAAATTGTTTGTAAATAAATTTGACAAATTTTATTTCTTAAAAATTATCAAGTTATAAATTATATGAATAGGAAATATCGAAATTATGGTTAGGTTAAAATTTCATTTTTGCAATCTGGTTTTATTAATTAATTGATATTCTAAAGTAAATGAGGATATGAAGATGAAAAAGTTATTTATGATTTTTTTGATAGTTTTGGTTTCTGCTGATCTTTTTGCTGAAACAAAAGGAGAAAAACTTCCAATGTTAAATGATATTAATCCTGATCCTGTAAATTTAGTAGTTACAGAAGATGTAGGTGAAATTATTTTTAATCTTGATGTAGAATCAATTGTTGATGATTATCAACTTGTTGGAGTTGAATATGACGGAACACACCTCTGGGTTACTGGTGGAGGTAGTACAGCAGATCCTAACTACCTTTATCGAATTGATCCGGTTGCTGGAACACTGGTTGATAGTTATGAACAACCTGCTGCAGCTACAGGTTGGGGTATTCGTGACTTAGCGTATATAGCAGTTGAAAACAAAATCTATGGTGGGAATGAAACTAGTTTCTTCTCATTTGATATTGCTACTGAAACTTGGACAACAGAATTCAACTCTACTTTTGGTACTATTCGTGCCTTGGCGTATGATGGTAACCATTTCTGGACAAAAAATTTTAGTGATCCTATCTATGAATTTGATGTAACAGGTTTGCTTCATAGTACTTATGCTGATGCTAACTCAGCTTATGGTTTTGCTTATGATTCATTCGCAGATTGTTTGTGGTTGTTCGCCTCTACAACAACTTTCGTTCAGTTTGGGTTAGACGGTGTACCTACTGGAACAACTCATGCAGTAACTCTTCCGAATGATGGATTAATTGGTGGGGCTTTCTATTATGAAGGTGGTCTCGTTCCTAATAAAACTGTTTTAGGTTGCCTTGGACAAGGTACTTCTGATGTTGTATATGCAATGGAACTCAGAGATATTGCTCCATTGGCTTTACCTGGAGCTCCAACAGGCGTAACAGTTACACCAGATACTGGTGGTGCACTTACAGCAGATATTGATTGGACTTGTCCAACCTTGGATGTTGGTGGCAGTACACTTACAGACCTTGATGAAATGAGAGTTTATAGAGATGGAGTTCTTATTCATACAGATACAACTTCTACAATTGGTGAACCTGGAAGTTACGCTGATGCTGTACCTGTTTCAGGCAATTATGCTTACAGTGTAGTAGGATTTAATGATGCCGGTGAAGGTATTCCAACAACAGTAGCAAACTGGGTAGGAGAAGATGTCCCGAACGTAGTAGAGAACCTAATGTTAGAGCAAACTTCTCCAGGAGTACTCTCAGGCACACTCACATGGGTTAATCCTATTACAGGTCTTAATGGTGGTGCTTATCATAACCCAGTACTTGGTTATCATATTGAGAGATCTGATGGAGGGCTTTTTGAATTAATAGGCTTAATAACAGAATATACAGATAGTACAATTCCTGCAACGGGAATATACTATTACACAGTTCAACCTTATAATAGTATTGGATATGGTGGTGTTAGTTTATCCAATTCCGTTCTTATCAATAACGCTGGGCTTTTAGTAATGGAAGATTTTACAACATGGTTACCTGTTGGTTGGACTACTGAAGGTGGAAGTAACTGGATGCAAGGAACTGGAAACTTAGCTGGTGGAACAGCTCCTGAAGCTGAATTCAATTGGGATCCTTCTACTACTGCAACTCAAAGATTGATCTCTCCAGTTGTTAATACTACTGGTGCTACAGATTTGAACCTTTCATTCAGGCAAACAATAGATGATTTTAATGGATATTATACCTTATACATTCAAACAACTAGTGATGGTGTAACATGGAATAATGTAATGACTATTCCTTCTGCTTCAGTAGGTCCTGAATTAGTCGAAGAAATTATTGCCACTCTAGATGTAGGTTCGGCTACTTTCCAGGTTGCCTGGACATTTGACGGTTCCTCCTTCAATATGAATTTCTGGTATGTAGATGATGTAATGCTTACAATCGGGAATGCTTGTGATTATGGTTACATTGAAGGTAATGTTACACTTGATGGTGGAACTGGAGAAATAGAAGATGTAGAAGTAACTGCTTTTGGTGTTACTGTTAATCCAGATGATATGGGTAACTACGAGATCAATGTAGCACCGGGAATTTATGATGTAACAGCAGTTCTTGATGGTTATGATTTAGAAGTAATTGAAGATATAGTTGTTACAGAAGGAAATGTAACAACAGGAGTAAACTTTGAAATGTTTACATGTTCAGGAGAAATTATTATTGTTGCTACTAAACTTGGCAATAACTATCCAAATCCATTCAATCCAGTTACCAACATAACTTACTCAATTAAAGAGACAGGTAATGTAACTATAGAAGTTTACAACATGAGAGGACAGCTTGTTAAGACACTTGTTAACGAAGTAAAAGAAACAGATGATCATACAGCTGTTTGGAATGGAACAGATAATTCCAACAAATCTGTATCCAGTGGAGTTTACTTCTATAAGATGGTTTCAGAAAGTAACATTGGCAGATACACATCAACAAAGAAAATGATTCTTATGAAATAATATTTTGTTAAATCAGATAAAACCAACAGAGAAGGAATCGTTTAAAATAAGCATTGAACCTACACCCAAGAGAAATAACATAGCTTCCAAATTGACAATTATTTCCAATGATACTGAAAGAAGAGTCATTAATTTTACAATGACTGGAGATGTTGAAATTAATGGATAAACAAAAAATATATTTAGTTTACTGTCAGTCAGGTGTACGCAGTAGAGATGCTGTTGATTTAATGAAAGAGATAGGGTTTAAAAATGTCTATCATATGTATGAAGGTATAGCTGGATGGAGAGCTTTAGGGTTAAAATTAATAGAACCTAACAGATAATGTAATCACATATAAAGTAGGTAGATGGAATTTAGTAAAAAAGCTATAAGAAAATGTATTGATTTATATTAATCATACATACTGATATTTCTAAGAAAATGATTTGACAGGTTCAGCTTAGAAAACAACAAATGGTTGATATGGAAAAAGGAAAGATTTTTAATATACTAGAAGTAATTTTAAAAGAAAAAAATAAGAATGTTGATTTCAAAAAAAAATTGAATTA